>JAQGIN010000542.1 GCA_028291125.1 Caulobacter sp. | reverse complement strand
AGCACGTCGGACTCGCCCTCCAGCTTGAAGCCGGCGGCCAGGATCTCGCGCTTGGCGGTGGCGACCTCGATGCGGTGCAGGGTCGAGGTGACGTCGACCGGCGAGCCGGCGGCGGCGTTGTGGTCCTCGACGAAGAACACTCCGCCCGGCTTCAGGGCGGCGAACACCGCCTTGTTGAAGGCGGCGATGTCGGCGGTCGGGCTGTTGTGCAGGTCGTGATAGTTCTCCGAGGTCCAGACCACGTCCAGCGGTTCCGGCGCGGCGAACTTGGTCAGGTCGACCGAGATCACGCTGACATTGGGATAGCCGGCGGCCAGGGCGTTGATGGCGTCGAGGCCGCCCGGCCGCGCGGCCTGGCCCAGGCTGGTGACGGCGTAGACCTTGCCCTGGGGGCCGACGGTCTTGGCGAAGATGCGAGTGTAGTAGCCGCCGCCCGGCAGCAGGTCGGCGACCTTGTCGCCCGGCTTGACGCCGGCGAAGGCCACGACGTCGGCGGGTTTGCGGTTGACGTCGCGGGCGGTGTCGGCGGCGGGGCGGCCGGGGTCGGCGACGGCGGCGGCGATGGCCGGCGGGATGGTGGCGGCGACGGCGGCGCTGGTCAGGATCGCCGAGACGGCGGCGGCGGTCAGCAGGGTCGAGACGGTGCGGATCATGGGGTTCCCTCTGTCGTCTTGGTGACGCTTGGCGCGAACCTTAACGAACATCCCGCCGGCTGAACACCGCCCGTGGCGCCTTGGCCCGGGGCGGCGCGCGCGCCATGGTGCCAGCCATGACTCGCCTGCTAGATCGCCTCGCTCCGTGCGGCCCCGTCGTCGACGCCAAGGCCGCCGAGCGCGCCCATGAGGCGATCCTGCGCAAGGTCGGCGAGGCGGGGGCGGCCCAGGTCGAGGCCGCCTGGCCGGCCCTGGCTCCGGTGTTCGGGGCCTCGCCCTATCTGGCCGGCCTGGCGCGGCGCGACGGCACGCGGCTGCCGTCGATCCTGCGGGCCGATCCGGCGCAGCGCCTGGCGACGATCCTGGCCGCCGCCGAGGCGGTCGCCGATGAGCCGGACCTCGAGACCGCCCGCAAGGCGCTGCGCGAGCTGAAGGCCGACCTGCACCTGCTGACCGCCCTGTGCGACCTGGGCGGGGTCTGGGATCTCGACGCGGTGACCGGGGCCCTGACCCGCTTCGCCGACGCCGCCCTGTGCGCCGCCCTGGCCCAGGCGGCGCGGATCGAGGTCGGGCGCGGGGCCCTGACCGCCGTGGGCGCTGGGCCGGACGGCCCGCTGCCCGGACTGTTCTGCGTGGCCATGGGCAAGCACGGCGCGTTCGAGCTGAACTATTCCAGCGACATCGATTTTTCGATCTTCTACGCGCCCGAGCGGCTGCCGACCGCCGAGGGCGTCGAGCCGCAGGGCGTGGCGGTGCGCATCGCCCAGCACCTGGGCCGGCTGCTGCAGGAGCGCACCCCCGACGGCTATGTGTTCCGCATCGACCTGCGGCTACGGCCCGACCCGTCCTCGACCCCGCCGGCCATGCCGGTCGACGCGGCCATGGACTACTATGAGAGCGTCGGCCAGAACTGGGAGCGGGCGGCCCACATCAAGGCCCGCATCGCCGCCGGCGACCAGGCCCAGGGCGAGGCCTTCCTGCAGGAGCTGCAGGCCTTCATCTGGCGGCGGCACCTCGACTTCGCGGCCATCGCCGACATCCATTCGATCAAGCGCCAGATCCACGCCTACAAGGTCGACGATCGCCTGACCGCCAAGGGCGCCGACCTCAAGCTGGGGCGCGGCGGCATCCGCGAGATCGAGTTCTTCGTCCAGACCCAGCAGCTGATCCTCGGCGGCCGCCAGCCCGACCTGCGCGGCCCCCGCACGCTGGACGCCCTGTACGCCCTGGCCGCCGCCGGCCACGTCAAGCCGGACGACGCCGACTATCTGGCCGACGCCTACAGGACCCTGCGGGCCCTGGAGCACCGGGCCCAGATGATAGCCGACGACCAGACCCACAAGCTCCCGGACTCCGACGCCGACCGCAGGCGGGTGGCCGCCCTGTGGGGCGAGGGCAGTCTGCGGGGGTTCGACGCCGCCGTCGGCCGGCTGCTGAAGGGGGTGAACCTGCGCTACGGCCGGCTGTTCGCCGGCGAGGAGGCGCTGTCGTCAAAGTTCGGCAGCCTGGTGTTCACCGGCGTCGAGGACGATCCCGAGACCCTGGCCACCCTCAAGCGCATGGGCTTCTCGCACCCCGAGACGGTGGCGGCGACCATCCGCAGCTGGCACCACGGCCACATCGCCGCCACCCGCACCGAGCGCGGCCGCGAGCTGTTCACCCGCCTAGCCCCGCGGCTGCTCGACGCCGCCCACGCCACCGGGGCCCCGGACCCGGCCTTCAACCACTTCGCTGACTTCTTCGCCGGCCTGTCGTCGGGGGTGCAGATCCAGTCGCTGTTCCTGGCCCAGCCGCGATTGTTCGAACTGGTGGTCGAGGTCATGGCCTTCGCCCCGCGCCTGGCCGCCACCCTGGCGCGGCGGCCGACCGCCTTGGACGCGCTGCTCGACCCGGCCTTCTTCGGGCCGATGGTGATCCCGACCGACCTCGCCTGGCCGGCCGACGATTTCGAGGGGGCGATGGACGCCGCCCGCCGGCTGTTCCGCGACCAGACCTTCCGCATCGGCGTGCGGGTGATGAGCGGCACGGCGGCGGCGGCCGACGCCGGCCGGGCCTTCGCCGACCTGGCCGACCTGATCGTCGGCGGCCTGGCCCCGGCCGCCCTGGCCGAGACCGAGCGGCTGGGCGGGACCTTTCCCGGGGCGGTGGCGGTGGTGGCCCTGGGCAAGGCCGGCTCACGCGAGATGACCGCCAAGTCCGACCTCGACCTGATGACGCTGTACCGGTCGGACGACTCGGCAGGCCAAGGGGGGGCGGTTTCGTCGATCAAGGCCTGGAGCGCCGACAGCTTCTACGCCCGCTTCACCCAGCGCCTGACCGCCGCCCTGTCGGCCCCGACCGGCGAGGGCACGCTGTACGAGGTCGATCTGAAGCTGCGGCCCTCGGGGACCAAGGGGCCGGTCGCGGTCAGCTTCGCCGCCTTCGAGGACTATTACGCCCGCGAGGCCGAGACCTGGGAGCTGCTGGCCCTGACCCGGGCCCGGGTGATCTGGGCCAGCTCCGACGCCTTCCGGACCGAGGCGGAGGGCGCGATCGAGGCCGCCCTGCGCCGGCCGCGCGACCGGGCCCAGACCGCCGCCGACGTGCGCGACATGCGCGAGCTGATGGAGGCCGAGCGGCCGGGCAAGGGCGGCTGGGACCTGAAACTGACTCCCGGCGGCCTGGTCGACATCGAGTTCGCCGCCCAGTTCCTGCAGCTGGCCCATGCGGGCGACGGCGGCCCGCTGGCCCAGAACACCGGCGAGGCCCTGACCCGGCTGCGCGCCGCCGGCCTGGCCGATCCCCAGGCCCTGGACGCCCTGGAAAAGGCCTGGCGGCTGGAGCAGGACCTCAGCCAGCTGTTGAAGGTGGCCCTGGAGGACGGCGACCCCGAGGCCGAGCCCAAGGCCTTCCGCGCCCTGCTGGCCCGGGCGGGCCACGCGCGCGATTTCCGGGGGCTGAAGGTCAAGCTGGCCAAGGCGAAGGCGGCGGCGCGGGCGGCGTACGAGACGGTGGTGCGGGGGTAGGAGAGTAGTGGCAGCGATCGAGAATCGCGCCGCGTTCTACGCGTCTTGCAAGGAACTATAAGTTCGCAAATTGCGAACTTTCCAGTGGTAGGCTGGTGAGTCAGGGGGTACCTTTTGTACCCAGAGATCGGGAGACGCGGGGCCTCAATGGAGGCTCCGGCAGTAGCCTCCAAAGGCACCCGTAAAACGGGATGCGCCAGCGTCCAACCCCGACGTAAAAAGGGGTGACCTGTCGGACGGCGGTCTAGACCCCCGCCGTCCGAATCGGCCCTGCCGAAGGACGCAAGTGGATCATAGCGGTAACTGGGAGGGACTTAAGTCCTGTTCTGGTTATGTTCCTGTGAACAAGATTGGGGTCTTGCCGCGACGGAATCCCCCACCTCCCGCGTTCAACCCTCCAGGACGGGATCACCCCAACCGGAGACCCCCATGACTCACCGACTGCTGATCGCCGCCGCCGCCCTCGTCCTCGCCGGGCCGGCCGCCGCCCAGACCGCCAAGGACGCCCCGGTGTCGTTGGCCGTGTTCCAGACCGCCGCCGCCGCCAAGATGCTGGCCAAGCTGGACACCGACCACGACGGCAAGGTCTCCAAGGCCGAGTTCGCCGCCCGCAAGGCTGGCGGCGACAAGGCCGGCGGCAAGCTCAAGGGCAAGGCCGGCGACAAGATGTGGCTGCGGGCCGACGCCGACCAGGACGGTTATCTGTCGAAGGCCGAACTGGAGAAGACGGCGGCCAGCCGCTTCCATAGGATGGACGTCAATGGCGACGGCGTGCTCAGCGCCGCCGAGCGC
>JAQGIN010000516.1 GCA_028291125.1 Caulobacter sp. | reverse complement strand
CGGTACTCGCTCAGGGCGTCCTCGCCCGACAGCAGGGTGAAGGCCTCGGCCGGGGCGAAGGTCAGCACCGAGCCGAGCTTGCCGCAGCGCGAGCAGTTGCAGGTGATGGTGTCGTCGAGCGCGACCTCGACCTCGTAGCGCACCCGCCCGCATTGGCAGCCGCCGGCATGTTTGGTCATGATGTCTCCTCCCTCCGTCGCGCGCCATTTCGCGGCGCCTGTTCATTGACGTTCGAGCCCCCGGCGTTCCGACAGGCCGGCCACGGAAAATCGACCGCGCCTCCCCTCGCCGACCAACGCCCGAGCGCCTGAGCCTGAGCCCCGAGCCCTGAGCCCTGAGCCCTGAGCCCTGAGCCCTGAGCCCCCGAGGGCGTTCACGCCCCCTGAAACAAGCCAATCCCCTCCGTCTCCCCGGCGAAGGCCGGGGCCCAGATTCAGCCGGGGCGGCTCGTGGGCTTCACCTGGGCCCGGCCTTCGCCGGAGAGACGGATGAATGTGGAGCCGCGACCTCTTCCCTAGACATCCTCCAGAAGCGCCACGCCCGGCGCGGTCTTCAGCGCCCCGCGCAGCGAGGCGTCCAGGGTGTAGCGACCCGGCAGCTTCAGCTCGATCTCGCGGCCGCCGCCCAGGGCGGCGATCAGGCTGACCTCGCCGCCGCGCGGCGACTGGGCCGGCTCCAGCCGGCGGCGCAGGGCGTCGATCTCGGTGGCCGAGGGCGACAGGTGCACGCGCAGGCCGGCCACCGCGTCCTGGATGGCCTTTTCGATCGGCTCGGCGTCGTCGCCGAAGAACCGCACCTCGCCGTCGCGCGACTTGGCCCGCACCTTGATCACCACCGCGCGGCCCGGCTCGAGGAAGTCGCGGCACTTGCGCAGGGCCTCGGGCGGAAACAGCACCTCGTATTCGCCGGTCGGGTCCGACAGCGACACGAAGGCGAAGCGCTCGCCGCTCTGCGAGGCCCGCTCCTGGCGGCGACGCACCACCCCGGCCATGCGGAAGGCCTCGGCCCCCGCCTCGGCCTGGGCCAGGGCGTCGGTCAGCATGGTGGTGCGGCGGCGCTTGAGCATGCCGACCATGTCTTCCAGCGGGTGGCCGGTCAGATAGAAGCCCACCGCCGCCAGCTCCTCGTCGAGCAGCTCGACCTGGCCCCAGGGCTCGACCTTGGCCAGGCGCGGCCGACCGGCCTCGGGATCGGCGCCGAACAATCCACCCTGCGAGCTGGCGCGGTCGGCGGCGACGCTCTGGCCGTGGGCGATCAGCACGTCGGCCGAGGCGACGATCTGGGCGCGGTTCTTGTGGAAGGAATCGAAGGCCCCGGCCCGTGCCAGGTTCTCGATCGCCCGCTTGTTGACCTGGCGCGGATCGACCCGCTCGACGAAGTCGAACAGGTCGCGGAACGGACCGCCCTCGGCCCGCACCGCCACCAGGTGCTCCATGGCCTGCAGGCCGACATTGCGCACCGCCCCCAGGGCGTAGAGCACCGCCCCGTCCTCGACCTCGAAATCGGCCCCCGAGCGGTTGACGTCCGGAGCCTTGACGGGAATCGAGAACCGCCGGGCGTCCTGGTGGAACACCGCCAGCTTGTCGGTGTTGGACAGATCCAGGCTCATCGAGGCGGCCAGGAACTCGACCGGCGCATTGGCCTTCAGCCAGGCGGTCTGGTAGGCGATCAGGGCGTAGGCGGCGGCGTGGCTCTTGTTGAAGCCGTAGCCGGCGAACTTGGCCACCAGTTCGAAGATCGAGCCCGACTGGGCCTCGGGCACGCCCTTCTCGGCGGCCCCGGAGACGAAACGCAGCTTCTGCTGGTCCATCTCCTCCTTCTTCTTCTTGCCCATGGCCCGGCGCAGCAGGTCGGCCTCGCCCAGGCTGTAGCCGGCCAGGACCTGGGCGATCTGCATCACCTGTTCCTGATAGACGATGACGCCGTAGGTCTCCTTCAGCACCTTCTCCAGCGACGGGTGCAGGGTGTCGACCGGTTTGCGGCCGAACTTGCAGTCGACGAAGGTGTCGATGTTGTCCATCGGGCCTGGCCGATAGAGCGAGATCAGGGCGGTGATCTCCTCGATCGAGCCGCAGCGCATCTTGCGCAGGGTGTCGCGCATGCCCTGGCTTTCCAACTGGAACACCCCGACCGTCTGGCCCGAGGCCAGCAGCTCGTAGGTCTTGGCGTCGTCGAACGGCAGGGCGGCCAGGTCGACCGCCGCGCCGCGCTTTTGCAGATGCTTCACGGCGCGGTCGAGCACGGTCAGGGTCTTGAGGCCGAGGAAGTCGAACTTCACCAGGCCGGCGCTCTCGACCCATTTCATGTTGAACTGGGTGGCCGGCAGATCCGAGCGCGGATCCTTATACAGCGGGGTCAGCTGGGTCAGCGGCCGGTCGCCGATCACCACCCCGGCGGCGTGGGTCGAGGCGTTGCGGAACAGGCCTTCCAGCTGCAGGGCGACGTCGAGGCAGGCGGCGACGTTGCCGTCCTCGCGCTTGGCCTGCTTCAGCCGCGGCTCGATCTCGATGGCCTGGGCCAGGGTCACCGGCGCGGCCGGGTTGTTGGGCACCATCTTGCACAGCCGGTCGACCAGGCCGAGCGGCAGCTGCATCACCCGGCCGACGTCGCGCAGCACGGCCCGGGCCTGCAGGCTGCCGAAGGTGATGATCTGGGCGACGCGGTCGCGGCCGTATTTCTCCTGCACATAGACGATCACCTCCTCCCGCCGCTCCTGGCAAAAATCGATGTCGAAGTCGGGCATGGAGACCCGTTCGGGATTGAGGAAGCGCTCGAACAGCAGGCCAAAGCGCAGCGGATCGAGGTCGGTGATGGTCAGCGACCAGGCGACCAAGGACCCGGCCCCCGACCCCCGCCCCGGCCCGACCGGGATGCCGTGGGCCTTGGCCCATTTGATGAAGTCCGAGACGATCAGGAAATAGCCGGGGAAGCCCATCTTGACGATGACGTCGAGCTCGAAGTCCAGGCGGTCCCAATAGGTCTGCTCATCGCCGGCCAGCGGCTGGCCGGTCTCGACCAGATAGGCCAGGCGGGCCCGCAGGCCCTCGCGCGCCTGGTGCTTGAGCTCCTCGGGCTCGTCGCGGCCGGCCCCGGTCGGGAAGCTGGGCAGGATCGGGTCGCGCTTCTTGACCATGAAGGCGCAGCGGCGGGCGATGTCGAGGGTGTTGTCGCAGGCCTCGGGCAAGTCGGCGAACAGGGCCCGCATCTCGGCCTGCGACTTGAACCAGTGCTCGGGGGTGACCCGCCGGCGCTCGTCCTGACCGACGAAGGCCCCGTCGGAGATGCACAGCAGGGCGTCGTGGGCGTCGTAGAGCTCTTTCTTGGCGTAATAGACGTCGTTGGTGGCGACCAGGGCCGCGTCGTGCTCATAGGCCCAGGCCACCAGGCCGGGCTCGGCGGCCGCCTGTTGCGGCAGGCCATGGCGCTGCAGCTCGACATAGAAGCGGTCGCCGAACACCTTCTGCATCTCGGCCAGGGCGGCGGCGCCCTCGGCGGTCTTGCCGGCCGCGAACAGCGCGTCGGCCGGGCCGTCATAGCCGCCCGACAGCAGGATCAGGCCCTCGCTGTGCTCGACCACCTTGGCCCAGGGCACCACCGGCTCGCTGACGTCGCCGCCCTCGAGATAGGCGTAGGACGACAGTTCGGAGAGATTGAGATAGCCGCGCTCGTTCTGGGCCAGAAGGACGATGGTCGGCAGCCGCGCCCAGCGCTCGCTGAGTCCCGCTCCGACGCCCGACACCGGCAGGGCGCAGCCGATGATCGGCTGGACCCCGGCGTCCTTGGCGTAGACCGAATATTCCAGGGCCCCGAACAGATTGGTGCGGTCGACGATGGCCGCCGCCGGCATGCCGGCCGCCGCGGCCAGGGCCCCGATGCCGTCGGCCTTGATGGCCCCTTCGAGCAGGGAATAGGCCGAGCGGATCCGGAGGTGGACGAAGCCCTGACCCTCGCTGCCTGCCATGGCTCACATCCCCGCTGTTCGACTCAGGCCGCCAACTGGGCGACCACGCACATCATCCAGACGAAGCTGGCGACAGATACAAGGGCCAAAGACTCGCGCGCAAACCGGACCATGGAAGCCTCCTGAGTTTGTTTCTC
>JAQGIN010000506.1 GCA_028291125.1 Caulobacter sp. | reverse complement strand
TGGACGAAACCCTCCCACTGGCCGGTCACGCCGCCGACGTCGAGCTTGCCGGCCTTGATCAGGCCGTCGATCACCGCGTTGCGCCCGATCACCCCGACATAGATGGTCGGGCCGTCGTGGCCGGGCGCCGTCCCACGCCCGGCCACCTTGGCCAGATCGGACCGCAGGTCGCCCACCACCCGCAGCACGCCGGGGAAATCGGTCGGATCGGCCAGCACCCGCGCCGGCTTGCCGCCGACGATCAGCGGAAAGGCGGTCACCGCCGGGGCGGTGACGACGTGGGGCGCCGCCACCGGCGCGGCGAGGGTCGGCGTCGCCGACAGCAAGGCCGCCGCGCTGATCAGGGCCGTCATTCCGGCTTTAAGGGACGATGCTTTCACGCTGCTACCTCACGGCCCATCATCCCCGCGAAAGCGGGGATCCAGGCTTTTTCTGAAACCCCAGGCGCTCGACGATAAAACGCCTGGGTCCCCGCCTTCGCGGGGATGATGGCTGAGTTGGCGTCCCTACCCGCTGACGGTGAAGCGGGCGGTCTTCAGCTGCGCCGAGTTGGGGCCGACCAGCACGGTGAAGGCGCCGGGCTCGACGACGTTCTTCATGTGGATGTCCCAGATCGCCAGGTCGGCCGGCTTGAGTTCGAAGGTCACCGTGGTGCGGGCGCCCGCCGCCAGGGTGACGCGCTTGAAGGCCTTCAGCTCCAGCACCGGCCGGGTCACCGAGGCGGCCTCGTCGTGCAGATAGAGCTGCACCACCTCGTCGCCCGAACGACCGCCGGTGTTGGCGACGTCGACCTCGACCGTCACCGACTCGCCCATGCCGATCGTGGCCTTGGCGACCCGCGGGGCCGAGATGTCGAAGCTGGTGTAGGACAGGCCGAAGCCGAACGGGAACAGCGGGCTGGTTTCGTCGAACAGATAGCCGCGGCGGGCGGTGGGCTTGTGGTTGTAGAAGATCGGCAGCTGGCCGACGCCGCGGGCGATGCTGACCGGCAGCTTGCCGCCCGGATTGGCCCGGCCGAACAGCACGTCGGCGACGGCGTTGCCGGTCTCCTGGCCCAGGTACCAACCCTCGATCAGCGCCCCGGCCCGCTCCTTCAGCAGATTGACCGACAACGGCCGGCCGTTGAGCAGCAGCACCACGGTGGGCTTGCCGAGGTCGAAGATCGCCTTGGCCAGGTCGTTCTGCTGGCCGATCAGGTCCAGCGAGGCGCGGTCGCCCAGATGGTTGTCGGCCCAGGCCTCGCGGCTGGTCTGCTCGTTGTCGCCCAGCACCATGACGATGACGTCGGCCTGTTTGGCGGTCTCGACCGCCGCGGCGATCAGCTGGGCGTTGATGGCCGGGTCGACCAGCTTGACCACGTCGCCCGACCACGAGCGGCTCTCGGTGATGCGCACGGCCTCGGCGTAGTCGACGGTGAACTTGCCCTTGGCCTCGGCCCGCAGGCCCTCGAGCACGCTGACCACGTGGCGCGGCACGTCGCTGTAGCCGCCGATCGGAGTGTCGCGGGCATGGGTTCCCAACAGGGCCAGGCGCTTGATCTTGCCGGCGTCGAGCGGCAGCAGGCCATCGTCGTTCTTCAGCAGCACCATGGCCCGTTGCGCCGCCACCCGGGCCAGGGCGATGGCGTCGGGGGTGGCGGTCAGCTTGTCGGCGTTCTTCTCGTCGCCATAGGGGTTCTCGAACAGGCCGCCCTCGAACTTCATCTTCAGGATGCGGGCGACGGCCTGGTCGATCAGGGCCTGGGGCACGCGACCGGCGCGGACCAGGTCCGGCAGGGCGTTGTAGGCCTCGCCGTCGGGCAGCTCGACATCGACCCCGGCGTTGATCGCCGCCACCGCCGCGTCGGCGATGGTGTCGAACATCTTGTGGCGGGTGACCATTTCGCGGATGGCGAAATAGTCGCTCATCGCCGCGCCCTGGAAGCCCCACTCGCCGCGTAGCACGTCGGTCAGCAGCCAATGGTTGGCGTGCGACGGCACGCCGTCGATTTCGTTGTAGGACGGCATCACCGAACGCACCGGCAGCTCGGTGACGGCGCGCTGGAACGGCGGGAAGAAGTTCTCGCGCAGGGTGCGCTCGGAGATCTCGGCCGGGCCGACATTGGTGCCGTTCTCGGGCTGGCCGTGGCCGGTCAGGTGCTTGAGGGTGACGAACACCTTGTCCTTGGCCAGCGGCAGGGTCTTACCCTGGAAGCCGCGGATCGCCGCCAGGCCCATCTCGCCGACCAGGTGCGGATCCTCGCCATAGGTCTCCTCGATGCGGCCCCAGCGCGGGTCGCGGGCGACGTCGACCACCGGGGCCAGGGCGATGTTCGAGCCGCGGGCCCGCATCTCGCGGGCGGCGACGCTGAACACCTTCTCGACCAGCTCGGGGTCCCAGGTGCTGGCCAGGGCGATGGCCTGCGGGAAGCTGGTGGCGTCGCGGGCCACATAGCCGTGCAGCGCCTCGTCGTGCATCAGCATCGGAATGCCCAGGCGGGTCGACTCCATCGCCCACTTCTGGGCGGCGTTGATGTACTGCGCGGTCTGGCGGGGATTGCGGTTGACCGCGTCGGCCACCGCGCCGGCCGCGCCGACGCCGCCGACCGGGGCCGGAGCCTTGACGCCGCGATAGTCGGACGGCCGCGAGATCTGGCCCAGGCCGCTCGGGAAGGCGGCGGTGGCCTTGGCCGGCGAGAACGTCCCGTCCTCGGTCTGGATGCGGTCCTTGTGCTCCCAGATGCCGACCATCTGGGCGACCTTCTCCTCCAGGGTCATCCGGCCCAGCAGGTCGCGCACCCGCACGTCGACCGTCTGGCTGGGGTCCTTGTACAGCGGCCGGCCGTCGGCGGCGCGCACCCGGGTCGAGACGGCCATGGCCAGGGCGGCCAGGCTGACGCCCAGAAAGCGGCGGGTGATGGCGGTGGAAGGCGCTTTGGTCATGGGTCTACCCGCTGAAAAGGACGTCAGAGGGGGGACGGGAGTCGATCGCGCGGGTGGGCCGCCGTGATCCAATCGCCGTCAAACGGTCTAGGCTTGGCCCGGCTCCGTTTCTCTCCCCGTCTTATTGTTCGGCCGCGCGCACCGGCGAGACCCTTGGTCTAACTTTTATGGCTGACGAGGTCAGACCACTCAAGTGTTTAGTGTTACCGGTCCCATCATCGCGGCGCGCCGTAGGCGTAGAGGCCGAACACCGCCCCGACGAAGCCGCCGGCCACCTTGGTGCTGAGAAGGGTCCCGTCGACGTCGGTCTTCAAGGTCGTCCACTGGCCCGGGCTCTGGCCATAGGCGAAGGCGTAGCGGCCGCCGGCTGCGTCGATCTTCAGATAGACCGGCGCGCCGGGTTTCAGGGTGATCGGGGCGCTGGCCACCACCACGCCGTCGACCGGATCCTTGGGGCCGGCCCGGCGTTCGAGCCGGACCACCGTTCGGTCGCCGTCCCGGGCCAAGCCGAGGAAGTAGTAGAAGTCGTCGTTCTGCAGCGCGACCACGCCGGCCTTGTCGCCCGGCCGCGTCGGGACGTAGCGCATGGCCGTCGAGGCGCTGGCGTCGAGATGCTGCTGGCGGCGGCCCCAGAACGAGGGCTGGCTGTGGCCGCCCAGCTTCTGGTCGCGGGCCGTCAGGGTCAGGGCCCCCTCGCCCAGGCGCCACCAAGGCTCGCGCGGGTTGCGGAGGGTCATCCAATTCAGCGGCAGCTTGGTCCCGTCGAAGTCCTCGCGGACCTTGAACGGGCCGCTGGTCGGAACCACCGGCGGCGGCTGGACCGGCAAGTTCGGCTTGGCGTGTACATAGGGGATCGTCTCACCCCTGAGCAGGATCACCGGCCAGCCGTCGACCCATTTCACCGGCAGCAGGAAGGTCTCGCGGCCGGTGTTGTAGAGGTCGCCGCCATAGGGCCGCACCGCCAGGAAGGTGGCCCACCAGTCGCCGCTCGGGGTCTGGACCATGTCGGCGTGGCCGGCCGAGGTGATCGGGAACGGCCGGTCCTTCGCCAAGCCACGCTGGGTGAGGATCGGGTTGCCGGCGTAGGCGACATAGGGGCCCAGCACGTGATCGCCGCGCAGCACCACCTGCGAATGGCCCTCGGCGGTGCCGCCCTCGGCCGCCGTCAGATAGTAGCGGCCCAGATGGCGAGTGATGTGCGGCCCCTCGATCCAGATCGGCTTGGTCGACGGGTCGACGCCGCCGTCCAGCAGCACCTGGCGCGGGCCGACCATCGTCTGGCTCTTCGGATCGAACTGCTGGATCCAGATGGCGCGGTGGCCGTCATACAGCGGCGGTCCCGGCGGCGGGCCGTTGTTGACGATCCAGGCCTTGCCGTCGACGTCGAAGAACAAGGACGTATCGATGCCCTCGATCGGCAGCCACACCGGATCCGACCACGGGCCCTTCGGATCCTTGGCGGTGATCAGGAAATTGCCGCCGCAGTCGACGCAAGTGTTGAGGATGTAGAACAGGCCGTCATGGTGCTCGATGGTCGGGGCGAAGACGCCGCGCGACAGGCCCAGGGTTCCGAAGTCCAGCTGGTCGGGGCGGTCGATGGCGTTGCCGATCTGGGTCCAGTGGACCAGGTCGCGGCTGTGGAATACCGGGATGCCGGGGAAATAGGCGAAGGTCGAATTGACCAGATAATAGTCGTCGCCCACCCGGGTGATGCTGGGGTCGGGATAGAAACCGCTGAGGATCGGGTTGCGGTATTCGCCCGGCCCGGGCTTGGCCTGGGCGTCGACCGGGTCGTGGCCTTCATAGGCGAACCAGTCGAAGCGGGCGACGTTGTCGCCAGCCGGCGCGGCGGCCGCGGGGCCGGCCAGCGCCAGGGCCGACAGCACCGCCGTCAGGCGAATCCAGAGACGCATGCTCAGCCTCGGGCCGGGGCGGCGCGCAGGGCGGTGGCCACCGCCTCGCGCAGAGGCTTGGCTTGGTAGTCGTCGTCATAGAGGGTCGGCCGCTTGGCCAGGCCGTCCGGACGCGGCGACAGGTTGCGCAGCCAGGAATATTTGTCGACCAGGCCCCAGGCCATCACCTCCTTCAGCTGCGGATAGCTCAGCATCAGGTCGAGATAGGCGCGGCCATAGTCGGCCACCGCCCGGTCGCGGACGGCGATGTCTCCGGGCAGGCCCTTGTCGTTGATGTCGAACTCGGTGATCAGCAGATCATAGCCCATGCCGGTGACCTGATCGAGAAACGCGCGCCAGGCCGTCTCCTTCGGCTGACCGAATCCCGCGCCCGCTCCGCCCTCCGGCGCCGCGCCGATGTGGCTTTGAACGCCTAGGGCGTCGACCGGCACGCCGCGAGCCTTGAAGCCCTCCAGCAGCCGCAGCACCCCGGCCCGATGGTTCGCGTCGGCCGCGTCCCAGCCCATATAATCGTTATAGACCAGCCGGGCCTTGGGGGCGGCGGCGCGGGCGGCGTGGAAGGCCACGTCCAGCACCCGCTGGCCCATGGCCTTGGACAATACCGTCTCGCGCAGCACCCCGGTGTCGGCGTCGATGGTCTCGTTGACCACGTCCCAGGAGTCGATCTGCGGATAGCGGCCGCAGACCGTGGTGATGTGGTCGACCAGCAGTTTCTCGGCCGCCGCCGCCGGCTGGGATCCGAAGTCATGGCTGTTCAGCCAGGCCGGGAACCAGCGCGGATGGTGCCACAGCAGGCAGTGGCCGCGCAGGGCCAGGGCGTGCTCGCGGGCGAAGGCGGCGATGCGGTCGGCGCGCTCGAAGGCGAAGGTCGCCGCGTCGGGGCGCAGCACGTACCATTTCAGCTCGTTCTCGGGGACCAGGGCCCCGCATTCGGCGGCCAGCAGCTGGCGGTAGCGGGGATCGTCGAACGTGCCGGTCAGCGATCCGGCCCGGCCCGCGCCCACGGCGCTGCCGAACCTCAGGCCCTTGGCGCGGGCCAGGCTGGCCAGCGAGGATTCCGACGCGGCGGCGGCGGCGAGCCCCGGCGCGGCGGCCGCGCCAAGACCCAGGGCCAAGCACCGCCTGCGCGACCAGCCAAACGGGTTCCGAGCCGAGGAGTCCATGCGCGCCGCCCTAATCTGGTTGGTAACTGTTAGCGCTACCATTGACCCAACCATGACCGGCCGGCGCCAGGCCTGTCAAGGCGGGACAGGAACTCGCCGACCCGGCCGGTCGTTGATCCCCGGAAGGCAAGCATGACCGAAACCCTCTCCCCCGCCCTGCCCGCCGATCTCGAAGCCCTGGTGATGCGCACCCTGCGGGAGGCTTGCGACCGCGACCTGACCCTGGCCACCGCCGAGAGCTGCACCGGCGGCCTGCTGGCCTCCCTGCTCACCGATGTCGACGGCTGCGGCCACGCCTTTGATCGCGGCTTCGTGGTCTATACCAACGCGGCCAAGGCCGAGCTGCTGGGCGTGCCCCGACTCTGGCTGGACAATCCCGGGCCGGTGTCGGAAGTCGTCGCCCGGGCCATGGCCGAGGGGGCGATCGCCGGCTCCGAGGCCGACCTGGCCGTCGCCATCACCGGCTTCGCGGGCCCGGGCGGGCCGGACGACACCCCCGGCCTGGTGCATTTCGCGGTCAGCCGCCGGGGCGGCCCCACCACCCATCGCGTCGAACATTTCCGGCCAGCCGCGCGCGGTCCGGTGCGGCTGGCGAGCCTGAGGGTGGCGTTGGAGATGTTGGCCGCGGCGATGGCCTGACACGGCGCCGCCGAATGGGCTAGGCTGCCCGGATGGACCCCAAGCCCCCCCTCCGCCGCCTGATCGACCTGCCCGGCGTCGCCGACCTCGAATTCCAGGCGCTGATGAAGCCGCGCATGGCCGACGCCGACGCGCGGCCGGAATTTCCCGAAATCGACGCCTGCTGCCTGGCCAATTTCGGCCTCACCGCCGACGAAGCCGCCGCCACCCCCGATCCCGAGGGCTGGGACGGCATCGACATCGCCCCGGTGCGCCGCCAGGTCGAACAGTTCGAGGCCGAAGGCTGGGACGTCACCGACGACAAACGCCGGCCGCTGCGCGTGCTGGGCCACTTCAGCCACCCGCTATGGCTGGCCCTGCGAGGCGTCGCCGGCCAGCTGCCGTTCCTGCCGGTGGCCGAAGAGCCCGATCCGGCCAAGTCGTCCCTGGGCGCCGAGGCCAAGGCCTTCAAGCGCGACCGTCGCTAAAGCCACGGTTGCAACCGCGCCGTTTGGCCGCACGGGG
>JAQGIN010000445.1 GCA_028291125.1 Caulobacter sp. | reverse complement strand
CCGGCCATGTCGAGGTCCGAGCCGGCCAGGGTGCCGTGCTCGTCGACGCAGACGCCATTGACCACATGGATCGGCCGGCCCTGCAGGGTGAAGGTCTTGTCGGCCAGGCCGACGCTGGGCATGGCGTCGGTCACCAGCATGAAGCGGTCGCGCGGCCGCGTGCGCAGGGCGATGCGCAACACCGCCGGATCGACATGGCGGCCGTCGACGATCAGGCCGCACCAGGCGGTCTGGCTCTCCAGCGCCGCCCCCACCGCGCCGGGTTCGCGGCTGGTCATCGGCGACATGGCGTTGAACAGGTGGGTGAAGCCGGTCAGGCCGTGGTCGAGGGCCTGGCGGATGGTGGCGTAGGCGGCGTTGGTGTGGCCGGCGGCGACGATCACCCCCGCCTGGCTCAGCCGGCGGATCATCGCCGGGGTCGTGGTCTCCGGGGCCAGGGTGACCAGGGTCTTGCCGCGTTTGAGCGAGGTCAGCAGGGCGAAGGCCTCGTCGTCGAGCACGCGGAACTTCGAAACGTCGTGGATGCCCTTGCGCTTGGCGCTGAGGAACGGTCCCTCGATATGGGCTCCCAGCACGCCGGGCACGCCGGCCTCGATGGCCTGCTCGACGGCGCGCAGGGCCTGGTCGACCACCGCCAGGTCGTCGCTGATCAAGGTCGGCAGAAAGCCGGTGGTGCCGAAGGTCCGATGGGCCGCGCCGATGGCGGCGACCGCCTCGACGGTCGGCGAATCGTTGAACAGCACCCCGCCGCCGCCATTGACCTGGGTGTCAATGAAGCCGGGGACCAGCAGGCCGCCGGCCAGGTCGTGGCGGGCGGTCCCGGCCGGGACCTCGGCGGCGGAAACCACGGCGTCGATGCGGCCGTCGCCGCCCAGCAGCACGGCCAGGCCGTCCGCGACGCCGGCGTCGGTGAGCACGCGGCCATTGACGAGGGCGGTCGGCATCAGACGGTTTCTGTCACCTTGTTGAGGTGGGGCGGGCTGTCGGGATCATAGCCCCGCGCCACCGCCAGGGCGTTGACCATCCGGTAGAAGCTCTGGACCAGGGCGATCGGCTCGAGCAGCGGATGGGCGGCGACGCCGGGCAGGGCTCCCGAGCCCGCCATGCCGGCTCCGGCCAGCAGCACCTCGGCCCCGCGGCCGCGCAGGCCCTTCGCCATGTCTTCGACGCTGCCTCGGGTGGCGTCGTTCTGGGCGAACACCAGGGCCGGGAAGCCGGGCTTCACCAGCGCCATCGGGCCGTGCAGCACCTCGGCGGCGCTGAACGCCTCGGCGTGCAGGCCGCAGGTCTCCTTGAACTTCAGGGCCGCCTCCTGGGCGACGCCGAACCCGACGCCGCGCCCCAGCACATACAGATCGCGGGCCAGCTTCAGGCGTTCGACGGCCGGCGTCCAGTCCAG
Source organism: Caulobacter sp. (assembly GCA_028291125.1). Classification (GTDB taxonomy): domain Bacteria; phylum Pseudomonadota; class Alphaproteobacteria; order Caulobacterales; family Caulobacteraceae; genus Caulobacter. Next base: position 5,140 of record JAQGIN010000445.1, on the reverse strand, counting down.
CGTCCAGGCCTCGGCGAGGACGGCGGGCAGGGAGTCCAGCGCGGCGGTCAGCTCGGCGTCCTGGGTCCAGGCGGCGGTCAGCTGGGCGATGGCGGCCAGGGTGGCGATGTAGGACTTGGTGGCGGCGACGCTGAGCTCGGGCCCGGCGTGCAGCGGCAGCACCTCGTCGGCCAGGCCGGCCAGCGGCGAGTTGACGTCGTTGACCAGGGCGACGGTGAAGGCCCCGGCCGCCTTGGCGGCCTCGACGGCCGACAGCAGGTCGGGGCTCTGGCCCGACTGCGACAGGGCCAGGAACAGCACGCCCGTAAGGTTCGGCGAGGCGGCGTAGACCGAGCTCACCGACAGGGCGGCCGAGGCGGTGATCACCCCGGCCCGGGTCTCGAACAGGTACTTGCCATAGGTGGCGGCGTGGTCGGAGCTGCCGCGGGCGCAGGTGACCACGGCGCGCGGCGGATTATCCCGCAGGCGCTGGGCGATCCGCGCCGTGCGCCCGGCGTTGGCGGCCAGCTGCGCGGCCACCGCCTCGCTGGCCTGGCCGGCCTCGAGGAACATGCGGGTGGCCTCGGGGGACGGACGGCTTGGGCCGCCTGGGGCCGTCGAACGGATCAAAAGCTTGGCCTCCAACACGCCGCCCCTAGGTCTGGGCGTTCAGTTCGGCGACGAAGTCGTAGGCGTCGCCGCGGTAATAGGACTGGGTGACCTCGATCGCCCGGCCGTCCTTGAGGAAGCCGCGGCGTTCGATCAGCAGGCCTGCGTCCTTGGGCGCGACCCCCAGCAGGCCGGCCTGCTCGGCGGTGAACAGCACCGCGCGCAGCCGCTGCAGGGCCCGCACCGGCCGGTGGCCGGTCTTCTCCAACGCTTCGTAGAGCGAAACGCCCACCGCCTCGGGCGAGGGCAGGCAGAAGGCGGCGATGGTCGAATATTCCACCGCCATCGGCGCGCCGTCGGCGTAGCGGATGCGGTTGAAGCGATAGACCGGGGTGCCGGGCGACAGGCCCAGGGTCATGGATTCCTCGGGGGTCACCGAGCCCTCGGCCTTGCTCAGCCACTCGCTGCGCGGCGTGCGCCCGCGCGAGATCATGTCCTCGGTGAACGACGACAGCTTGGAGAAGTTCTTCTCGACCCGCGCCGCCACGAAGGTGCCGGCCCCCTGGCGGCGGGTCAGCAGGCCCTCGCTGACCAGGCCGTCCAGGGCCTTACGCACGGTGATGCGCGAGATCTTGAACTCCTCGGCCATGTCGCGTTCGGCCGGCAGGGCGTCGTCGGGGCCCAGCACCTTGGCGTGGATCGCCTCGCGCAGGGCCCGCTGCAGGCGACGATAGAGCGGTGCGTGCGCATCGCCGTCCAGGCGTCCGATACGCTCGGAAAACATCGTCAAGGCCGCACCCCCGCGCAAAAACCGATCAGTCCGTGTCTCGATCGATAGCATATGACCAGTTGCATACCAATACCACTCAATGACGCAATTGGTTTCTTTTTGGGCTTGTCATCTACCGAAGTTCGGTCAAAGTCATGCTCCGAAGCCGGAGAAATACCGCATTCCGCGACGCGTCGCGAAAAATTGGTATCCGAGTGGGCTCGGAATTCGGCTCGGGGCGCACGCCCCGCAAACGAGGGGAGAATTAGGGTGTCGAAGTTTCGAAAAACGTTCCTGACCGCATCGGGCAGCGTCCTGGCGATTCTGGCCGCGACGCCGGTCCTGGCCCAGCAGCAGACGCCGGACGCGGTCTCCGAAGTGGTGGTCACCGGCATCCGCGCCTCCCTGCAGGCCTCGGTCGAAAGCAAACGCAACGCCAACGCCGTGATCGACGTGATCACCGCCGAGGACATCGGCAAGTTCCCCGACAAGAACGTCGTCGAATCGCTGCAGCGCGTGCCCGGCGTCACCATCCAGCGTGAGTTCGGCGAAGGCGAGCGGATCTCGATTCGCGGCTCCGCCCCGACCCTCAACCGCACCCTGCTCAACGGCCACGCCGTGGCCACCGCCGACTGGTTCATTCTGGATCAGTTCAAGGCCAGCCGCAGCTTCAACTATCTGATGCTGCCGTCGGAAATCGTCGGCAAGGTCGAGGTGTTCAAGAGCGCCACCGCCGACATCGACGAAGGCGGCATCGGCGGCACGGTCAATGTCCACACCCGCAAGCCGCTGGACCTGGCGCCGCTGTCGGTCTCGGGCTCGCTGCAGGCCTTCCACGACGAGAAGTCGGGCAACACCGATCCGACCGCCTCGGCCATGCTCAGCTGGCACAACGACGCCAAGACCCTGGGCGTGCTGGTCGGCGGCATCTACGACAAGCGCCGCATCCGCCGCGACGGCATCGAGGTGCTGGGCTATCAGCCGATCACCAACGCCGACGGCGCCATCACCGGCCTGCCCGCCGGCCAGAGCGCCCTGGTGCCCAGCCTGATCGGCTCGTCGCTGTTCACCCAGGAACGCGAGCGCAAGGGGGCCAATTTCGCCATCCAGTTCTCGCCGACCGACCAGCTGGACGTGAACCTGACCGGCCTCTATTCGCGGATGAACGCCGACAACTTCAACCAGAACTACATGGCCTGGATCACCAACAAGGTGAGCGGCCTGAGCACCCCGGGCTCCGCCTTCACCGTCGATCGCCTGGAGAACGGCACCGTCACCGCCGGCCACTTCAACGCCGTCGGCGGCCAGGGCGTGGTGTTCGACGCCATCGACCGCCTGGCCCACACCAATGTCCGCTCGATCGACCTGGACAGCACCTGGCGTCCGTCCGGCCAATGGGAGTTCCATGGCCGCATCGGCTACACCGACGCCACCGGCTCCACCGACCTGCAGCCGTTCTGGGAGACCGCGGCCGCCTCCAGCGTCACCTACGACCTGTCGAACGGCCTGCCCAAGGTCTCGTTCGGCAATATCAATCCGGCCACCGCCGATGACGAGATGGCGCTGGGCTGGGCCTCGGCCAACACCACGGTCAACAAGGACGACGAGTTCTACACCTTCGTCGACGGCGAGCGCTTCCTCGACGCCGGGGCCTTCAAGGCCGTCAAGTTCGGCCTGAAATATACCGACCACGACCGCGACGTGAACCAGACCTACGGCCAGCGCCGCGCCCTGCTCAACGCGACGACCGGTTGCGGCACCCACGGCTGCTCGCTGGCCGACGTCGCTGGCGGCCTGACCCCCAGCGACTATCTGGACGGCATCAAGGGCGCCGGCGTGATCAGCAGCTACCTGACCGCCGACCACAAGAAGATCGAGGCCATCTACGCCCGGTTGCCGGCGGCCACGAAATACGACCCCAACAATCCCAATGTCGGCGGTTGCATCGGCCTGAGCAATTGCGACCACTTCGGACCGCTGGAAAGCTTCACCTTCAACGAGAAGACCTTCGGCGGCTACGTCATGGGCGATCTGCAGGGCGAGGGCTGGCGCGGCAATGTCGGCGTCCGCGTCGTCAACACCAAGATCGCGACCGGCGCCTGGCGGGTGGGCGTGTCGGCCGGCACGCCGGGGGCGATCAACAACCCGTTCGGCCTGATGCTGGCGACCAGCGCCGAGAAGGAATATACCGACATCCTGCCCAGCGCGAACTTCGCCTTCGACCTGAGCAGCGACCTGGTTCTGCGCATGGCCGCCGGCCGGGTGATGGCCCGTCCGGACTACGCCCAGATGGCCGGCTTCACCTCGCTGACCGAGGCGCTGCTGACCGGCAGCGGCGGCAATCCGCACCTGGATCCGTATCGCGCCAACCAGTACGACGCGACGCTGGAATGGTACTTCGCGCCGCAGTCGATCCTGGCGGTCGACCTGTTCTACAAGGATATGTCGACCTACATCGTCCAGGGCGCGTCGATCGAGCGGCTGCCGCTTCAGGTCGGCTCGGCCGCCGACGCGCGGGTGACCAATCCGGCCAACCACTGCGCGCTGCAGAGCGCCGGCCTCTACACCTGCGACTACAGCATCGGCCGGCCGGTCAACATCGCCGGCGGCGAGACCAAGGGCGTCGAGGTCAACTTCCAGATGCCGATCTGGAACGGCTTCGGCGTGCTGGCCAACTACACCTATTCCGACGCGTCGCAGCAGAACGGCGTGCCGGTGCCGTCCAACTCGAAGAACATCGTCAACCTCAGCGGCTACTACGAGAACGAGCGGTTCAGCGCCCGTCTGTCCTACAACTACCGGTCCAAGTTCTTCGTCGACTACGACGCCGAGCGCGGCTTCCGGCAGCTGTGGTCGGACTCGATCGCCTCGCTGGACGCCTCGGCCAGCGTCAACCTGACCGACGCCATCTCGATCAGCCTCGACGCCATCAACCTGACCGACGAGAAGCAGACCGACTTCTACGACAACGACTCCAACCGCCCGGCCCGCATCTACAAGAACGGCCGCATGGTCTTCGGCGGGCTGCGGTTTAAGTTCTAGTCCCGACCTCCAATCCCCCATCGGCGGGGCGCGTATCCTGGCGCGCCGCCGATGACTTCCTCCCGTCCGCAAGCGTGGAGTCTGGCGGGGTGGCCCTAGGGTCGCTCCGCCATCTTTTTGCCGGCGGCCGAGTCTGTGAGCTTAATGGTCCGATGATGCGTCTCGCCCCGCTTTTCGCCGCCCTGTTCGCCGTCGTCGCCGTCACGCCGGCGCAGGCGAGGCCGATCGCCCTGACCCCCGCCCCGGCGGCGATGGTTCCGGCCGAAGGCAGCTTCGCGCTCACCCCCGCCACCCGCATCTTCGTCGCGTCCGGCGACGCCGAGGCGCGCGACGCCGCCGCCTATCTGGCCGCGCTGTTGGCCAAGGCGCGGGGCTTGAAGCCGGCGGTGGTCGAGGGCGCGCCCAAGGCCGGCGAGGCCGGGATCGTGCTGGCGCGCGGCGGCCCGACGGCGGTCGACGCCTATGGCCTGACCGTCGCCCCGGCCGGCGTCACCGTCACCGCCACCACCCGCGGCGGCCTGCTCTACGGCGCGGTCAGCGTCTGGCAGCTGGCGACCCAGACCCCCGGCCGCGGGGCCGTGACCCTGACGGCCCTGCGCATCGACGACGCCCCGCGCTTCGCCTGGCGCGGCCTGATGGTCGACTCCGCCCGCCACTACCAGGACCCCGCCACCCTGCGCGCGATCATCGACGCCATGGCCGCCCACAAGCTCAACGTCCTGCACTGGCACCTGGTCGACG
>JAQGIN010000432.1 GCA_028291125.1 Caulobacter sp. | reverse complement strand
GCCTGATCTCGCTGGGCGGGGTGGCCCTGGGCTTCCTGGTCTACATGCTGTGCGCGGCGTTCGGCATCACCGCCCTGATCTTCGCCGTGCCCTACGCCTATGACGCCCTGCGCATCGGCGGCGCGGCCTATCTGCTCTATCTGGCCTGGCAGGCCGTCCGGCCCGGCGGCCGCTCGCCGTTCCAGGTGCGGCAGCTGCCGTTCGACAGCAACCGCAAGCTCTTCACCATGGGCTTCGTCACCAACCTGCTCAATCCGAAGGTGGCGATGATCTATCTGTCCCTGCTGCCGCAGTTCATCGAGCCGGCGCGGGGCCACGTGCTGAGCCAGTCGCTGATCCTCGGCGCGGCCCAGATGACCATCAGCATCGTCGGCAACGGCGTCATCGCCATGACCGCCGGATCGATCGCCGGCCTGCTGGCCGCCCGGCCCGGCTGGATCACCCTTCAGCGCTGGCTGATGGGCACGGTGCTGGGCGCCCTGGCCGTGCGGCTGGCCACCGAGGCGCGGCGCTAAGGCGCGCTCCGTGGTCGGAAGGCCTCCCCGCAGCTCATCATCCCCGCGAAAGCGGGGACCCAGGCTTTTTCTGAAGCCCATCGCGCTCGACGATAAAACACCTGGGTCCCCGCTTTCGCGGGGATGATGGGTAAGGGAAGGCCGGCTCGATTGGACCTCAGCCCTTCCCCGCCAGCGCCGCCCGCACCGCCTCCGGGGTGATCGGGATATGCCGCAGCCGCGCGCCCGTCGCCGCGAAGATGGCGTTGGCCACCGCCGGTCCGACCACCGTGGTGGCCGGCTCGCCCAGGCCCACCGGCGGCTCGAGGCTGTCGACGAAGCCGATGTCGAGCTCGGGAACGTCGGCGATGCGCAGCGGCGTATAGGTGTCGAGATTACTGTCCTTGACCTGGCCGTTCACGAAGGCCGTGCCCTCGTGCAGGGCCATGCTCAACCCCCACAGCGCCGCGCCCTGCACCTGGGCCAGGGCGCCGTCGGGATCGACGACGGCGCCGGCGTCGGTGACCAGGGTCAGCTTCTGCGCCGTCACCACGCCGCTGGCGCGGTCGACGTGGACGCGGGCGACGCAGGCCGTCCAGGTGGGCATGTCGCGCTCCTGGCCGAAACTGGTGGCGATCCCCAGGCCGGTGTCCTTGGGCAAGGTCTGGCCCCAGCCGGCCTGGGCGGCGACGCGGCGGACGACCTCGGCCTGACGGTGGGCCCCGCCGACCGCGCTGGGCGGGCCGCCGGCGTTGCGGCCGGCCCCGGTCAGCAGCCGCAGCCGGAAGGCCACCGGGTCGACGTTCAGGTGACGCGCCGCCTCGTCGATGAAGCTTTCCAGCGCCCAGTTGGTCCAGCCGGGCCCGACTGAGCGCAACCAACCGGGCCGGAAGGTGTCGTTGGCCAGGTCGTTCGACAGCGCCCGCACCTTCAGCGCCCCGACCTCGTACCAATGGTCGGCGCCGGAGATGGCGAACGGGTCGTAGGGCGCGCCGTTCTCGCCCTTGGGCATGAACACCGGGATCATCACCTGGGTCGGCCAGCCGGCGGCGGCGTGGTGCTCCATGCCGGTCACCTGGCCCTCGTCGCCGAACGCCATGCGCAGGGTCTGGACCGAGGGCGAGCGGACGGAGTCGAAATGGCTGTCGTCGGCCCGGGTCAGCACCATCTTCACCGGCTTGCCCAGGGCCTTGGCCGCCAGGGCGGCGGGGACCGCGTAGTCGCCGTTCAGCCGCCGGCCGAAACCGCCGCCGATCAGATAGGTGCGCATGACGATGCTGGTCTCGGGCCGGTCCAGGGCCTTGGCCAGGGTCGGCAGGATCAGGCTCTGCCACTGGTTGCCGGTGTGGACCTCGAACACCCCGTCCTTCTCGAAGGCCAGGGCGTTCACCGGCTCCAGCTGGAAGTGCAGCACGGTCGAGGTGGTGTAGGTCTGCTCGATCTTCGATTTGGCGGCCTTGAAGGCCGCGGCGGTGTCGCCGCCGCCGGTGGCCAGCACCGAACCGCCGTCGGTCTTGGCGATCAGCTGAGCGGCGTGATCCTGGAGATCCTGCTCCGACACGCTCGCGCCCGGGCCCGCCGCCCAGCTGACCTTGACCAGGTCGGCGGCCTTGATCGCCGCCGGATAGGACTGCGCGATCACCATCACCCAGCCGGGCACGGTGCCCGACGGATCGTCGAGGGTGAGGCAGCGCAGATAGCCCTTCACCTTCTTGGCGGCGCCGTCGTCGACCGACACAACCTTCGACCCGTTGCGGGTCGGCGGCAGCTTGGGCCGGGCGTAGACCATGCCTGGGACCTTGGCGTCGATGCCGTAGATCGCCGTCCCATTGGTCTTGGCGGCGATGTCGAGGGCGGCGAACGGCTTGCCGATCAGCTTGCGCTGGGCGGCCGGCTTGATCGGCAGCTTGTCCAGCTCGGCGGGGGCGAACTTGCGCGACAGGTCGCCGCGCCGAACGATCTCGCCATAGGATAGCGACCGGCCGCCGCCGACCACCGCGCCGTCGCGGGCCGTGCAGGCGGCCGGCGGGACGCCCAGCAGCTTGGCCCCGGCCTCGATCAGCGCCATGCGCCCGGCCGCGCCGGCCCGGCTGAAGATCGGGAAGGTCTGCCACACCGACCAGCTGCCGCCGGTGACCATCAGGCCCCATTTGGGATCGGTGTCGACATGGGTGATGCGCACCTTGTCCCAGGGCGTCTCCAGCTCGTCGGCCAGGATCCGGGCCAGGGCGCTGC
>JAQGIN010000430.1 GCA_028291125.1 Caulobacter sp. | reverse complement strand
TCGTCGCGCGCCGCCGGCGCGGCCGGCGCCTGACCAAAGGCGGCCGGGCTCGTCCCGCCCTGGCAATGCAACATTCCTGGGATCAGGTAGAGCCGCGCGAAATCGGGCGCGCCCAGGCGCTGGTAATAGTCGACGGCGCTGGACGGCGAGATGACCGGATCGGCCCAGCCGGCATAGATCATCAGCTTGCCGCCGCGCCGCGCGAAGGCTGAAAGATCAGCGCTCGCGGCGTCCAGGACCGGCGCCAGGGCGGCGGTCCTGGCCAGGTCCTGCGGCCAGCGAAGATCCTCGACGCGCCAGCCAGGCCGGCCGAGCACCATCTGACCGAAGAACTGTTCGGCCAAGGTCACCTGGGTCTGGGCGCCGCGATCGGGATTGACGATCCATCGCCCCCAGCCGCCCGGCGCGGCGGCGAAGGTGGGCTCGAAACCGAAGGCCAGGGGCGCGCTCGACCGCGGATCGCGTGCGCCTTCGACAATGGCGGTGAGCGCCGCCACCTCGTCGGGCGTCAGACAGGGGCCGGCGCCGCGCTCTTGGCATTGCAGAGCTTTGGGCTCGAACCTGCAGGCCCGCGGATCGGTGGGCGCGCCATCGACCAGGCCGGCCTGGGGGCCGCACCCGGCCCGCGCCGCCGCCTGGACGAGCTCCAGCTTGCCTTGGGAAAGGACGCCGCCTGGCAGGGTTCGCAAGGCGTGCTGGGTCCAGGCCAAGCTGGAGAGCTGACCGGTCCATCGCAGGGCGGGCGCGCCGGCCAAGACCCCGTCCCAAAGCGCCGGATAACGCTGGGCGGCCATCATGGCCTGGCGTCCGCCGTTGGAGCAGCCGACGAAATAGCGGTAGCGCGGGGCCAAGCCATAGAAGGCCGCGGTCAGGTCTTGGGCCGCGGCGGCGGAGATCTTCAGCGACAGATGGCCATAGTCGAGGATCTTGCGCGGCGCCCTCAACGCCCAGGCCGCATCGAAGCCGTCGACGCCCTGGTGACCGGTGTCGGTGGCCGCCGCCGCATTGCCCCGGCGCAATTCCGCGGCCAGGCCCGCCTCGGGAATCGTCCCCGCAAAGCCGCCCGTGCCCAGCTGCACGTAGCGGCCGCTCCAGCCGGTCAGCGGCAGCCAAAGCTGCAGGCCGATGCGCGATCGCCGCCCCGACGACAGCCGCGCCGTCACCCGGCAAGAGGCCGGCGCGGCGTCGGATGCGGCGACGATCTTGGCCAAGACGACCTGGCCGGTCGCCAGACGATGGCCAACCAGCGCCTCGCAGGCGTTCAGGGCCGGTCCTGGCGCCAGCAGCGCCGCGGCGGCGAAGACGCCGACCAGCGCCATCAGGCCCTCTTGGCCTCCCAGGCGAAGGCGAACGTCCGCTGGCTAGGATCGACACCGGCCAGCATCATGCCCTGCCCGCGCGACCCGTGCTTTTCGATCAGCGGCCGATCCGCCGGATCGCGCATCTGCACCAAGATGGTGGTGCGCGCCTCGTTCGAACGATTGACCCCCGAGCCGTGCACCAGGAAATACGACATGAAGATCGCATCCCCCGCCTTGGCCGGGATGGGCGTCGCCGCCTCGAGGGGATATTGCGGCAGATGATGGTCGTCGCCGACCGCCTCGATCGGACCCAGCTTGTGGGTGCCCGGCACCACGCGCAGGCAGCCCTTCTCCTCGGGAGCGTCGTCGAAATGGATGATGACGGCGATCATCGAGTGCCGCTCATGGGGAAAGTAAGGGTAGTCTTGATGCATCGGAAAGGGCGAGCCCTTCTCCGGCGGCTTGATGAACATCTTGGTGTGATGCAGCTGCACATTGGGCCCGATGATGTCACGGGCCGCGCCCGTCAGGCGCGGGTCGACCAGAAGCCGCGTGAAGGCGGCCGACTGGAACTGGACGTCATGGCAATGGGTGATCTTGGTCCCCTGCCCGCGCTGGCTGGCCCAGGTGGCGTCGTTGTCGCCGATCCGCTCGGCCAGGGCGTGACACTCGGCCCGGTAGGCGGCGGCCGCCTCCGGGGTCAGCAGGCCGCGCACATGCACATAGCCGTTGTCCTGGTAAAAATTAATCTGCTCTTGGGAAAGTTCGACCGCGGGCATTCGCAGGATCCTCTCGATTTTCGCCCTGACCCTAGCCGACTGTCGCCAAGGAGCAATTGGAGGAAAGGTCGGTCAGTGGTATAAATTCGACACATGACCACCTTGCCCTGGCCCGCCGCGACTCCGCCCAAGCTGAAGCTCGCCGGCCAGTTCCCGCTCGCCGACCAGGGCTTTGACGCCACCTATCTGAGCGCCGCCCACGCCTTGCATCTTCATGGCTATGTCGGACGCTTGCGGCTGGGGACGAGGATGATCGACCTGCAGCCGGGCGACCTGACCTTGAGTCCGGCCGGCGTGGCCAGCGCCTACGACCTTCCCGCCCCAGGCCGCCACTGGTGCGTCCACTTCCATCCGGCCCAGGCCAGCGACGCCCTGATCGCCCTGCCTCAGCACTTGAGGCTCGGGTCAGCCGGCGCCTACGCCGCCGAGCGGCTGGCGACGATCAGCCGCCTGCAGACCCGGGCCGGCGAGGCGGCGTCCGGGGTGCTGGCCCGCGCCATGGCCGCCGTGGCGCTTCAAGACCTTCTGCTCTGGTGCGCGGCCCGCCATCAGGCAAGCCACGCGCCGGGCCTGGAGGCCGACACCCTGGCCGATCGGGTGGCGGCGATCATCGAGGCGCGCTTTTTCGAGCCCCTGACCGCGGACCGCATCGCCCGGGACGTCGGCAGCACCCAACACGCCGTCGCCCGAGCGTTTCGCCAGCGTTTTGGCATGACGGTGCCGCGGTACACGCTGCAGCGGCGGGTGGCCCACGCACGCTATCTCCTGGAGGCGACCGACCTGCCCATCGCCGCGATCGCCGAGCGCGCCGGCGTCCACGACGCCCATCACTTCAACAAGCTTGTCAGACGCCTGCTCGGCGAAAGCCCCACCGCGGTGCGGCGAAAGGCCAGACTGCTTGCGTAACAGTCCGCCTTCGACTTTCTCGAATGATCACGGCACCTTAGGCCAGGTCACTGGCCGCGGCTAGTCTCGGTCGCTTAGCCGCCTGCTCCTAGGTGGAAGGGCGGGCCCGCGCGGGGGCGGCCGAGAACGCCTCGATCAACGCGGCCCGCAGCGGCTTGGGTTGGAAATCGTCGTCATAGAGACAACCGCGCTTGTGCTGGCCGTCGGCGCGGGGGCGGAAACTGTCGAGCCAGCTAAATCGGTCCGAAAGCCCCCAGGTTACGAAGGTCGTCAGCTGCGGATAGGACAAGGCGATCTCGGCCCAGCGCTTGCCATAGTCGGCCACCTGCTGATCGCGCTCGGCGACGTCGCCGACGATCTCGCGATCGTCGACATCGAATTCGGTGACCACGAGCTTGTAGCCCATCTGCGTCACCTCATCGAGGAACGCGCGCCAGTCACGCTCGCGCCGCTGCGCCGCGCCCCTGTCCGCCGGCGCGGTGACGTGCGCCTGGACGCCCAGGGCGTCGACCGGAATGGCGCCCTTGCGCAGCGACTCCAGTAGCCGCAGCACCCCCAGGCGGTGCTTTTCCGAGCCCGTTCCCCAGTCCATGTAGTCGTTGTAGACGAGTTGGGCCTTTGGCGCGGCTTCGCGGGCGAGTTGGAACGACAGGGCGATCAGACGGCCAAGCCCGCCCGACGCCTGGGACAAGACGCTGTCGCGCATGGCGCCGGTGGCCGGATCGATCGCTTCGTTGACGACGTCGAAACTGCCGACGCGCTTGGCGTAGCGCTGGGCGACCGTGGCGACGTGGCGGCCGACGAGGCGGTCGCACGCCTCGACCGGCTTGGGTCCGAAGTCGTACGCCTTGACCCATTCGGGCAGCCGGTCCTGGCGAGGCCAAAGCAGGGTGTGGCCCCGCAGCGCCTTGCCCGCCTTCGCCGCCCAGGCGGCGTAGCGGTCGGCGTCCTCGAACGTAAAGCGATCGGGGCCAGGACTGAGCGCCGGCCACTTCATGGCGTTCTCGGGCGTGATGACCGCGCATTCGCGCTCGACCAGGGCCCGGTAGTCAGCGCTCGCAAAGCCCCGCGCGCCCACCGCCGTTCCAAAGCCCAGGCCACAGCGCGCCGCGGCCGCCGCCAGGGTGTCGTCCTCGCGCGCCCTCGCCGCCCCCAGAGGAGCCAAGGCGGCGGCCGCGCTCAGCATCACCGTCCGTCGATCGACCCCCATCACTTGGCGTCCTTCCCAGCCTTGTCGGCGTAGAAATCGGCCAGGACGTCGTACGCCAACTTGCGTTGGCCCGTCTCCGAGACGAGGCCCTTACGATTCCAGCCCTGCTGATACGGGTTCTGACGGCGGGGCGAGCGGAAGTCCTTGAGGATCCAGGGCGAGACGCCCCGCAAGGTCGGGATCTTCGCCGCCATCGCCAGAGTGGCCCGATAATAGTCGCGCTGGAACTCCTCGGAAAACTTCTGCGGCGCCGGTCGCGGATCGTGGAAACCGGCCTTCGCGTCGGCCCCGAACTCCGAGAACAGCAGCGGCTTGTCGGCCGGCACGCGCCAAGCGATCGACGGTACAAGGTCCAGTCGGTCGGCGGTGTACCACCCGTTGTAGGTATTGATGCCCATGACATCGAGCGAGGCCGCGAGCGGATCGTTCATGGTCATGACCGGCGTTCCGTTCTCCTCGCTCCGCTCGGTCAGCAGCGCCGCGCCGACCAAGCGGCTGTCGTCGAGCGAGCGCACGTCGCCGGCCAGGGTCTGGAGGAAGGCGTTGCGGGCGGGCGAATTGGGGGTTTCGTTGGCGATGCTCCAGATCGCGATCGAGGCGCGATTGCGGTCGCGCACGATGTTCTCCGCCAGCATCTTGCGCGCCGCCGCCAGGGTGGCGGGATTGGACCAGTCGATCAGCCAGTAGACGGGGATCTCGCTCCAGACGAGCAGGCCCAGTTCGTCGGCCGCGCGGGTCGTCACTTCGGAGTGCGGGTAGTGGGCCAGCCGGACGAAATTGGCGTGGAGACCCGACTTGGCCTCCATGAGCAGCGCGCGGGCCGCGGCCGGCGTGATGGCGCGCGACGGCGCGACGCCGAACTCCTCCTCGTGCAAGCTGATTCCACGCAGAAACAAGGGCTTGCCGTTTAGGAGGATCTCGCTGCCGCGCGTGGTGATGGTTCGAAACCCGATCCGGTCGCGCCAATGGTCCTCGCCCGCGTCGATCGTCACGTCATAGAGCTGGGGCCGGTCAGGCGACCAGCGAAGAAGCGTTCTGGGTGCGGCGACGCTGGCGCGCCACCGCCCGCTGGCGTCGGCCGTGCCAGATAACACCACACCCAGGGCCGGGACTTGCAGCTTCAGGGCGCGTCCGGCCGCTTGCGGCCCGCCGAGCCGGACGTCGACGGCGATCTTGTTGTCACGGGTCAGGCGAACCCAGGCATCGTCCACGAAGGTCTCGGGCGTGGCGATCAGGCGGATGTCGCGGGTGATCCCGCCATAGTTCTCCCAGTCGGTGACCGGCGGCGGCACGCTCGACGGGCTCGCGGCCGAATCCACCGCCACGGTCACCTGGTTCTCGCCGGCGCGCAGTTGCTGGGTCACGTCGAAGGCGAAGGGCGTGAAGCCGCCCTCGTGCTCGCCGATGAACTTTCCGTTCAGATAGACGCGGGCCTTGTAGTTGGCCGCGCCGATCCGCAGGAACTGGCGTTTGCCCGGTTCGACCGCGGCGACGAAGCGGCGCTGATACCAGACCAGCCCCTGGTAGTGGCGCATTTCCGCCGAGTGGGTCAGCCAGGCGCCCGGCAGCGTGGTCAGCGGCGCGGCCTGCATGTCGTACTCGAAAGGGCCGCCCCCCGCGCGCATCGCCGCCTCGACGTCGGTCTCGGCGTAGCGCCGCTCACTGGCGTTGGCGGGCTCGCCATGAAAGCCTGTCACGCCGGACCGATAAGGATCGATCGAATAGCGCCACAGGCCAGACAGGCTCAGACCGGGGCGCAGGTCCGCAGCGACCAGCGCCGGGCTGGCGGTTTCCTGGGCGCGAGCCTGCGGCGGCAGGAACGCCGCGGCGGCCATCATGGCCGCGATCAACCAAGATTTCATATCCCGCAGTCTCCGTTATCAGCCGCCGAACCGGGCCCGTAGCGACAGCGTAAGGCGGCGATCGGCCACGAACCAGGAGCGCGGCGCGGTCACCAGGTTGTTGTTGATCACCTGCGAGGTGCGCGCCGTCTCCGCCGTGAGATTGTAGCCCTGCACCCCCAAGCGAAGGTTTGGCGTGACCGTGTAGAAGACCGAAGCGTCCAGCTGGCCGGTCGCCTCCGAGAAGATCGGCGCGAACGGCACGATCACGTCGCGCGTCGTGAGCAGGAAGCGCGAGCGCCACGAATAGGCGGCGCGCAACTCAAGACGTCCCTTCTGGTAGAACGGCTGAACGTTGAAGGTGTGCTTGGAGAGCCCCTGCAGCGGCAGCCTGCTGGTGTCCACCGTCGAGACCGTGCCGGCCGCGACGTCGGGATCCGTGCTGCTCAGGGTGCTCTGCCGCACGCCCGAGGCGTCGACGTAGGTATAGTTGGCGGTCAGCCCCAGGCCCGACAGCGCGCCGGGCAGGAAGTCGTAGGCCTGGGAATAGCTCGCCTCGAGGCCGCGCACCCGCCCGGTGTCCTTGGAATTGAGCGGGGTGGTGACCAGCCCGTCGAAGCTGACGCCATTATTGGTGAAGCTCAGCCGCTCGGTGCCGTTGGTCACCACGCCCTTGAGGTCCTTGGCGAACAGCGCCAGCGAGACCTGTCCGACCTTGGAGAAGTAATATTCGGCGGTGAGGTCGAAGTTATCGGCCGTGACCGGCTTCAGGTAGGGGTTGCCGACATTGAACACCGCGACCGGTCGGCCGTTGGTGATGATCGCCTGGTCGGTCGTGTTCAGGACCACGCTGTAATAGGCGCGGGTGAGGCCAAACTCCGGCAGGGAGATCGACTTGTTGTACGCCGCCCGGAACAGCAGGCCGCCGCCGACCGACAGCTTGGCGTTGAACGACGGCAGCCAGTAGTCATAGGTGAGCTTGGTGGTGACCGGCGTCATCGCGCCATTGGCGAACCTGTTGGCGTCCGGCACGAAGGCGCAGAACGCCGAGGTCGGCTGCGTGCACGTGTAGACCCGCGAGGGGAAGGCGTAGTAGCCCGAGGCCTTGCGATCCGTCGTGGTGTAACGCAGGCCGGCGTTGCCGCTCAGTGACCAGCCGTTGTCGAACATCCCGCCAAAGCGCGCGACGACATAGGCGGCGTTGACCGTCTCCTCGACCGGATTGATTTCGCTCGGGAGATAGTTCGTGCCCGCGATGACCCCGCATCGCTGCGAGAGCGGGACCCAGTTCTGGGGGCAGCCGTTCAGCAGGCGCGCGCGCCATTCGTCGCCGATCTGCAGCAGGCTCGCGCTGACCCCGGCATAGTCGCCCAGCAGCGCGGCGGGGAAGTAGAGCCGTCCGTCGCCCGCGGGGCTGACGGCGCGGCCACGCAGGAAGTTGTCGAAGGCAAAACCCTCCTGCGGCCCGACCGAGCCGCCGAGACGGGCGGGATCGGCGCCGACATTGTCGGGACGGCCATTGATCGGATCATCGAACCAGACAGGGCCGGCGCCGGCGTAGATGTCGCTGAGCACGCCGTAGTTATAGGCCGAGAAGCGGGCGACGTTCTTGCGGTTGGCCCAGCGATAGCCGACGTCGATCGACTTCAGCCACCCCTCCGGCGCCGAATAGCGCAGGTCCAGGCGCGCGGCGTCTTCGTCGCCGCTGCTGTTTTCGACGTGGTCCATCGCAGCCCCGTAGAAGCTGTTGTAGGGGCTGAGGAACCCGTCGTTCGGCGGCGCGAAATAGCTCGGTCGGAAGGTGACGCCCGGGCATGCCGCCGCGCTCGCGCACGGCGTGATCGGCAGGAATTTCACCGTGGGCAGATCGCCGCCGTTCAACTGCAGCAGGGTGTTCTGATAGGTCACCGCGCGAACGCTCATGTCGTAGACGTCGACCCGCGAGCGCACATGCTGATAGTCGGCCGTCAGCGCCAAGCGGTCGCTCACCTCGAACTTGAGGTTGGCGCCGAAATCATCCGTCACCAGATGGCGGTCGACGTAGCGGACGGTGTTGTTGCTCTTCATGCCGCTGAGCGGCACACGGGCGCGTGAGTTGTACTGATCGTCGCGATAGCCGACCGGCGCCGTCAAGGTCCCACTGGTGAAGACGCCGTCGTCGTCGAAGGTGAAGCTCGTGCCGGCGAGCGAACGGGCGTCCCCGGCCGAGGTGACGTTGTCGGTGGCGATCTCGGCGGTATGTTCGTTGGACCGTTCCCGCGCGTCCGAACGCAAGAACTGCACGGTCGCCTTGGCCCGCTCGTCGGGGCTTCGCCATTGCAGCGCGCCGGCGTAGCCGTAGCGGACGCGGTTATATTCCTGAGTGCGCTGGCCGCCGCCGCGCGGCACCCAGACCTGGCGGGCGCCCGCTGTGGTCGGCGCGACGAGATTGCCGGCGGCGTCCAGGCCGCGCAGGCCGAAATTGGCGATCTGGATGCCGTCGGCGCGCGAGTCGAGCTCGGACCGCACGAAGCTGACCATCGCGCCGATCTCGCCGATCCTTGTCGTCGTCCGGTCGCTGGCCAGGACCGAGACGTTGGGCGAGGCGCTGTCGGCGAAATCACTGTTGTTGAGCTCAACCGTCGCGGCGAGAAGCCGGCCCTTGGCGTCGAACGGAACGCGGGTGCGCAGATTGACCGTGCCCGAGATGCCGCCCTCGATCATGTCGGCGCTCGGGCTCTTGTAGACGTCCACGCCGGAAAGCAGTTCAGCGGGCACGTCGGCGAAGCTCAGGCCGCGGCCGTTGTTGGCGGTGAACGTGTCACGTCCATTGAGCTGGCTGCGCGTGTAGGTGAGGCCGCGCACCACGACGCCGCTGCCCTCGACCGAAAAGCGGTCAGGATTGTTGCCGGCGGTGAATCGCGTGATCGAAACGCCGGGGATGCGCTGAATGGCTTCGGTCACCGAGCGATCGGGGAGCGCCCCGATATCTTGGGCGGAGATGCTGTCGACAACGACATCGGCGTCGCGCTTCAGATCGCGAGCGGTCTGAATGCTGGCGCGCAGGCCCGTGACGATAACCTCGCTGACGACCGACGGCTCGCTGGCCTGCGTCGCCTGGCCGGCCTCTCCTGAGCCCTTCTGGGCCTGGACCGGCGAGGTCTGAGCCGAGGCGGTTCCAGCGACCTGGGCGAACGCTTCCGGCGCGCCCACGAGAACGCCTAGCGCGATCATCGAGGCGCTAAGCCGCAAGCGGTGCTTGCTGGCGGCCTGAAGGTGGTTGTTCGGCGACAAGCGCATCTCGTTTCCCCCGCATTCGGCAGCTGACCCGCCGTTGTTGTTAAAAGTCACCTGGCCAATTTGCCCAACCAGTCCCTCGAGGCTGGGCCTACTCACTGCACCAAACGGGCGCCGCCATCCAAAAAACGTCCCAAAAGTAGCGGTAACTGGGAATTTCTCGCGCTACGACGGCCCTACGAGCAGGGAACTAGCCATACAAATGGCAGCGCTGTCAAAGCCAATTTCGTAAAGTCCTCTGGCCAATTCGTCCGACAGTCGCAACTGTGCGACCAATCGCGGCGCGAGGTCAGCCATTTGACAAAAGAGGTCGCGCGCCGACGCTCCGGCCCTGGCGAACCTTGCATCCACCGCTTCACGACCAAAGCGCCATCGCCCTATGATGGCGTCTCCGAAGCTAGGCCTGGCCTGGGTTAAAGGGCCCGCGCCTTCTGCGGATCGCCATGCTCAAACGCGCTGTCCATGCGCCGGGTCTATTCTGGCCTCGTCCGACCGCTGCGGTGACGCCCATCCCTGATGTCCTCGCCCAGCTTCCGCGGGTGCGATGGACCGCTGTCGAGGGATCGTCCGGCCGCTCCATCCGCCTTCATGCGTCGTCGTCGCCACGCGAGCCAGATCGTCATCGGTGTCACCGCCCATAGCGCTGGCGGGCGACTTCAAGCGCCTATCCCGGTACGCTTCGGTCCAAGCGTGGCCGCTTTTCAGGCCGAGGCGTCTTTTTGCGCCGCCGGCGGCGATGGGAATACAAGACGCCGGCGATCGAGGGCCACGCCAACAGGGCGACGAACAGTAAGACGATCACCACGGCGGGTTTGGAAACATCCATAGAGTTTCAGCTCCGCAGGCACGGCGTTCCGCCCCGTCGCTCGCTCTTGGGTAATCCAGGCTCAAGAAACGCCCCCGGCTTCCCGTCCAGAGCGGCGTGCAAAATCTACCGGACGATGCAAATTAACCTAAACCGGCGGCGTTTGCATGCTTGTTCTCAAGCTTCGCAATAGGCTCGGAAACGCACCGAAAAGCGGCGCTTCTTTCGACGCGCGGCCGATGAAAATGGCTGGAACGTGAGATTGGAGCGGCCGGTGGGAATCGAACCCACGACATTCAGCTTGGGAAGCTGACGTTCTACCTCTGAACTACGGCCGCCAGGACCGGGGACGGGCCGCCGGTCGAGGTGAGGAGGTCCGTCTAGCCGGTTCGGCCACGGTTCTCAAGCGCGCCGATTGACAAGGCGGCGGCCAGGGCCATCTCTAGGGACGAGGGATATTCAAGAGGTTTTCCATGACCCGCTCCATCGCCCTGATCGGCCGTGGCCTGATCGCCGCCGCCGCCCTCGCCTTCACCGCCGGGGCCGCGGTCGCCGACGTCCCCGCAAAGCCCGCCAAGCCGGTCCGCAGCTGCTTCCAATATTCCGACTGGGACGGTGGCTGGGTCGCGCCCCAGCCGGACGTGATCTATCTGCGGGTGCGGATGAAGGACGTCTATCGCCTCGACCTCAACAACGGCTCCAACCTCTTGACCTCGCCCGGCGTGCACCTGGTCTCGGTGGTGCGCGGCGGCGGCACGGTGTGCTCGCCGATCGACCTCAATCTGAAGGTCTCCGACAGCTCGGGCATCGCCATCCCGCTGTTCGTCAAGGCGATCACCAAGCTGACCCCCGAACAGGTCGCCGCCCTGCCCAAGAAGAGCCGGCCCTAGCCGCGTTGACGGCCCCGTCGGCCGGGCGCACGATCGTCTCGAACAGATGTTCGGGAGGAAGACGCCATGGCTGACGGGGAAGACCATCCGCGCGCGAAATTCCACGCCATGGTCGACGGCACCGCGCAGGACTGGGGGATCATCGCCGCCGCCTCGATGGCGTTCGGCGCCGACCTGCCCACGCGACTGATCGCCCACCTGCAGCTCTTGCGCGGCGACTGCGGCGGCTTCGCCATCGACCGGCTGGAGCACAGCCTGCAGACCGCCACCAAGGCGTTCAAGGACGGCCGCGACGAGGAATACGTGGTCTGCGCCCTGCTGCACGACATCGGCGACATCCTGGGGCCGCGCAACCACGCCGACATCGCCGCGGCGATCGTCCAGCCGTTCGTCTCCGAACAGAACCACTGGATGGTGGCCAACCACGCCATCTTCCAGGGCTATTACTTCTTCCACCATCTGGGGCTGGATCGCGACATGCGCGAGCAGTTCCGCGGCCATCCGCACTTCGAACACACCGCCCAGTTTGGCCACCTCTACGACCAGGAGGCCTTCGACCCGGGCTACGCGTCGATGCCGCTGGAAGCCTTCGCGCCGATGCTGCAGCGGGTGATGAGCGTGCCCAAGCGCTCGATCTACCTGCCCAAGCGCCAAGGGGCGGACGCCTGACCGGCGCGCGAGACCAGGATCTCCCAGGCGAGCGGGCCGCTTAGAGCCGCGCCATGATGGCCTCGATCATCAGGGCCTTGGCGGCGGCGTCCTCGGCCAGGCGGCGGGCGATGTCGCGCACGCCGGGAGGATAGGCGTCGCCGCCCTGGGCGATCTCGTCGGCGATCTTCTGGGACTCGATTAGGCTGGCGGTGAGCAGATCGACGTGTTCACCGGCCAGGCGCTTGGCCTCGGCCTGAAGCTGGTGAACCCGGGCGCCCAGGCTGGCGGGCGCGGCCTGGGTCGGCAGAGGCGCGGCCACGACACGAAGAGAGGCTGACATCACGATATTTCCGTCCAACGCCGCGCATCCTCGCGGCCACTGCGGCCTTCTTGCAAGGCGGCGGCTGAACGCGTCCTGAGGTCAAGGTTAGCTGGCGTTCACAAACCAAGCCGTGCGCTTCGACGCGCCTTGGGGTCCCTACTCCACCCGCTCGGCGGCGATCCCCAGCTTGGCCAGCTGGGCCTGGACGCTGTCGGGCCCGACCAGGTGGCCGGCGCCGACGGCGACGAAGCTGACGCCCGAGCCGGCGAGCCTGGTCTTCAGCTGCCGCGCCCAGTCGCGGTTGCGGCCGGCGATCAACCGCTCATAGAGGCCGGGATACTTGCCCTTCATCTCGGCGACGAACTCGGCCTCCAGCGCCGCCTGGTCGCCGGCCGCCCACGCGGTGACCATGGCGTCGATCCTGGCCGGCCCCTCGCCCACCTCGTCGAGGGTGGAGGTCAGCAGGGCCAGTTCGGCGGCCGGTGGCATGTCGGAAAAAAAGCGGATTTGCTGCTCGGCGGTCTCGAAGGCGGTGATCGGCTTGCCGGCGGCCTTGGCCTGGGCGGTCAGCACCAACTCGACGCCGCTCTTGGGGTCGTAGCCGGCCTTCAGCACCGGCACCAACGACAGGCTCAGCGCCGCCAGCCACGGCCGCATCGGCTCGAGCCCGGCGGCCGGCAGGCCCAGGCTGGCGGCCGCCGCCTGCAGCCGCGCCAGGTCGGCCGGGGTCAGCTTGCCCGACAGCGGCGCGGTGGGGTCCAGGCCGTATTGCGAGACCAGCGGCCGCAGGGTGGCCGGATCGTCGGGTTGCTGGATCTCCATCACCAGCGCGCCGCTGCTCTCGAAGGCCTGGGCGATCTTGGGCGTGCGCCAGGCGGTGTCGGGCTTGAGCACGTGCACCGTGCCGAACAGATAGATCGTCGAGTCCTTGTCGCGGATGGCCCACAGGGCGGGTTCGGCGACGGCGGGCGCGGCCGCGGCGGCGGTCAGCGCCAGGGCGGCCAGGCCCAGGAGGGCGCGGCGCGCGCAGGCCAGGAACGGCGAAATCATCGGCATCTCCGGGAGGAACGACATCGGCTTAGGGGCGATCGATCCGGTCGTCCAGCGGACGGCGGACCACACAGCTCAAGCTTCGTCGTGAAAAATGGCTTCAATGGGTTGGCCAAACAGCCGGGCGATCTTGAAGGCCAGGGGCAGGCTGGGATCGTACTTGCCGGTCTCCAGGGCGTTGACCGTCTGGCGCGAGACGTCGAGCTTTCCCGCCAGGTCGGCCTGGCTCCAGTCGCGCTCGGCCCGCAGCACCTTGAGGCGGTTCTTCACCGGTACTTCCAGCGCACCACCGGCTGGGCCAGGCCCATGGCGACGCAGAACATCGAGAACACCAGATAGAGCGGCAGGTGCGGGATCAG
>JAQGIN010000386.1 GCA_028291125.1 Caulobacter sp. | reverse complement strand
TGCTCAACGCCGCCATCCTGCTGGCCCTGCTGGTCTACGCCTTCCGCCAGGCGGCGCTGAAGCGGGCCGGAACCGGCGACGCCCAGGACGAGGCGACCCTGGCCGGGCTGGAGCGCGGCGACGAGGGCGGGGTCTAGGAGGTCGCGCCCTGAAAACTCTTCCCTCTCTGGGGGAGGAGGGGCGAAAGGCCCGGAGGGGGCGATTGACCCGCCGCTAGACGATGCCCGCCTGGGCCTTCAGCCGGGCGACCATGTCCATCGACAGATAGCCGTCGGCTGGCAGGCCACGGGCCGCCTGCCAGGCGCGCAGCGCCTTGCGGGTGCCGGCCCCGACCACGCCGTCGGCCGGGCCGGGATCGAAGCCCAGCCGCGCCAGGGCGATCTGGGCGGCCATGCGATCGCCCAGACCCAGCGGCGTCTCCACCGGCCAGGCGGCGACCAGCGGCCCGCCACCGCCGAAGCGGTCGGCCAGCAGGCCGATGCCCAGGGCGTAGGACATCGAGTTGTTGTAGCTGCGGATGGCGAAATGATTGGGCAGGGCCAGGAAGGCCGGGCCGAACGCTCCGGCCGGCAGCAGGAGCCCGGCCGGCGACGCGGCGTCGGCGGCGGTCCACGGCAGGCCGTCGGCCCGCTTGACGCCCTTGACCTCCCACCAGGCGGGGATCTCGCGCGGACCCTCGGCCAGGCCGTAGTCGAAGCCGGCCGGCAGGATCACCTCGCGGGCCCAGCCGACGCCCGGCTTCCAGCCGCCCTTGGCCAGCAGATTGGCGGCCGAGGCCAGGGCGTCGTTGTCCGAGCCCCAGATGTCGCGCTTGCCGTCGCCGTCGCCGTCGACGGCGGTGGTCAGGTAGTTGGAGGGCAGGAACTGGGTCTGGCCCATGGCCCCGGCCCACGAGCCCTTCAGCTGGACGCGGCTGGCCTCGCCCGAATCGATGATCCTCAGAGCGGCGATCAGCTGGTCCTCGGCCCAGCCGCGGCGGCGGCCGTCGGAGGCCAGGCTGACCATCGAGCGGACGACGTCGAAATTGCCCTGGATCTTGCCGAACGCCGATTCCATCGCCCAGACGGCCAGCAGGATGTCGCGCGGCACGCCATAGCGGCTCTCGACCGCCGGCAGGAAGACCAGCTCCTGGCGCTTGCGGCGGCCCACGGCGATGCGCTCGTCGCTGATCACGCCCTTGATATAGTCGCCGACCGGCTTGGAGAATTCCGGCTGCTTGCCGTCCAGCGACACCACCCGCGGATCGGGGGTGACGCCGCCCAGCTCGCGGTCGAGCAGCTGCGGCGTCAGGCCGGCGGCCAGGGCCTTGGCGCGGAACGCCGCCAGCCAGGCGTCGAAGGCCAGGGCCGAGGCCGGCGCGGCGTCGACGACTGCGACCAGCGAAGGGGCCGGCGGCGTGGGCGGCGGCGGCGGGGCCGTCGTGGTCAGCAGCGCCGGCGCGTGGGGCGAGGTGTCGGCGCAGCCGGCGAGCAGCAGCAGGAGGAAAACGCGGCGGTCCATGGGCTCAGGCTAAGGGCGCTCGCCAAAAACCGGCAATCACAAGGACGACAGAGTGGTTAACGCGGGGCGGGGCGGCCGAACTGGTCGCCCCCGATTGACTCCAGGCCCATCCCTGCCTATACGCCTGCCCTCCGAAACACCCGGAAAAGCCGCCGGCGCCGATCATGTGCGCGGGAGGGTTTCTCCGCTGAGTACAAGAGACGCAGGGTCATGAAGGTTCGTAGCTCGCTGAAGTCGCTGAAGTCGCGCCACCGCGATTGCAAGCTGGTGCGCCGCAAGGGCGTCATCTACGTGATCAACAAGACCGATCCGCGCTTCAAGGCCAAACAGGGCTGATGATGACGGCCGGCCGTCCCCGGGCTCTGCTCTGGGATGTCGGCAATGTCATCGTGCGCTGGGATCCGCGCACGCTCTACAGCAAGATCTTTCAGGAACCGGTCGCTCGCGACCGGTTCCTTTCGTCTGTCTGTACGATGGATTGGCATGGCGCGACCGATCGGGGCGTGTCCTTCGCCGACAATATCGACCGCCTGACCGTCCAGCATCCCCACTACGCCGCCGAGATCGCCGCCTGGTGGGACCGCTGGCCCGAGATGTTCTCCGGGCCGATCGGCGAGACCGAGGCGACGATGGACGCCCTGGCGGCGCGCGGCGTGCCGCAGCACGGCCTGACCAACATGTCGACCGAGACCTGGCCCATGGTCCAGGCGATGAGCCCGGCTTTCCGCCACCTGGGCGAGGTGGTGGTGTCGGGCGTCGAACGGGTGATGAAGCCGGAGCCGCGAATCTACCAACTGGTCCTCGAGCGCACCGGCTTGGCCGCCTCGGACTTGCTGTTCGTCGACGATTCGGCCGCCAATATCGCCGCCGCCGCGGCCCTGGGCTTCCACGTCCACCATTTCGTCGACCCCGCCGCCCTGCGCCCGGCCATCGCGGCGCACGGCTTGCTGTAACTCCAACGGGAGGTTCGTCATGACCATCGGATTCATCGGCCTGGGGGCCATGGGCAAGGGCATGGTCGCCAATCTGCTGCGAT
>JAQGIN010000358.1 GCA_028291125.1 Caulobacter sp. | reverse complement strand
ATGATCCTCGCCGCCATCCTGGGCCTGGCCCCGATCATCGTCGGCCTGCTGGCGCTGTCGGCGCTGTTCTCGGCCGCCGAGACGGCGCTGACCGGGGCCAGCCGGGCCCGCATGCACCAGCTGGAGCGCGACGGCGACAAGCCGGCCCGGCGCGTCAACCGTCTGCTGTCCGACCGCGAGACGATGATCGGCGCGGTGCTGCTGGGCAACAATCTGATCAACATCCTGGCCTCGGCCCTGACCACCACGGTGCTGACCAAGGCCATCCCCGGACCCTGGGGCGTGGCCGCGGCCACCGGGGCGATGACCGTGCTGATCCTGGTGTTCGCCGAGGTGCTGCCCAAGACCCTGGCCATCGTCCGCTCCGACGACGTCGCCCGCTTCCTGTCGGGCCCCACCCTGCTGGTGGTGCGGGTGTTCGGCCCGATCATCTACGCCATCCAGTGGATCGTGCGGCACACCCTGCGGCTGTTCGGCGTCAAGCTGGACATGGCCGTCGACGTGCTGGCCGCCCACGAGGAGATCCGCGGCGCGGTCGAGTACCACCACTCCGAAGGCCTGGTAGAGAGCGGCGACCGGCGGATGCTGGGCGGGGTGCTGGACCTGTCGGACATGGACGTGTCGGAGATCATGGTCCACCGCAAGTCGATCAGCCTGATCGACGCCGACCTGCCGCCCCGCGAACTGGTGGCCGAGGCCCTGGAGGCCCAGCACACCCGCATCCCGCTCTATCGCGGCGACGCCGACAACATCGTCGGGGTGCTGCACGCCCGCGACCTGCTGCGGGCCCTGGCGGCCAGCGAGGGCGGGGTCGACGGCCTCGACATCACCGCCATCGCCCGCGAGCCGTGGTTCATCCCCGACACCACCAAGCTGAAGGACCAGCTCAACGCCTTCCTCAAGCGCAAGAGCCACTTCGCCCTGGTGGTCGACGAATACGGGGCCCTGCAGGGGCTGGTGACCCTGGAGGACATCCTCGAGGAGATCGTCGGCGAGATCGACGACGAGCACGACACCAGCGTCGCCGGCGTGCGGGCCCAGGCCGACGGCTCGGTGCATGTCGACGGCGACGTCAGCCTGCGCGACCTCAACCGGGCCATGGACTGGGACCTGCCCGAGGGCGACGCGGTGACCATCGCCGGCCTGGTCATCCACGAGGCCCAGACCATTCCCGACCCCGGCCAGACCTTCATCTTCCACCACCATCGGTTCCAGGTGCTGCGCCGCCAGCGCAATCAGATCACCGCCCTGCGCATCAGCGCCCGCCTGGACGAGGGCCAGCAATAAGCCGCCGCCATCCTCCGTGTGGGAACCATGACCCCGCCCGGGACGTTCTCAGCGCGCCGGTGTTGTGGATTGTGGATTCGGCGGGTCGGGGGCGTGAGTCGTGAGCGTGGCCGAGGCGGATGTTCGCCCCATGAACGATGAGGTCGCCGACCTCACCGCGCGCTTGGCCGCGACGCGGGCCGCATTGGACGAGCTGCGCCACACCGAGGAGCGCCTGAAGTTCGCGCTCGAGTCCGGCCGGCTGGGCTCATGGGCGTTGGACGTCGAAACCCGCGCCTACGAAGCCTCGGACATCTGCAAGGCCAATTACGGCCGCGGGCCCGACGAGAGGTTCAGCTTCAACGACCTGGTGGCGACCGTCCACCCCGAGGATCGCGATCGCATGCTGGCCGCCATCGAGGACGCCATCCGCCACGGCTCGCACTACGACATCGAATATCGGGCGGTGACGCCGGCCGGCGAGAGCCGCTGGGTCCAGGCCCGCGGCCGCGTCGCCCAAGGGGCTGGCCAGACGGCCGGCCTCGGCGGCGCGCGACGCATGGCCGGGGTGTCGCTGGACATCACCGAGCGCAAGCGCGCCGAGACGCGTCAGCGCCTGCTGCTCAACGAGCTGAACCACCGCGTCAAGAACACCTTGGCGACGGTGCAGTCGATCGCCGCCCAGACCCTGCGCGCCAACCCCTCGCCCGCCGCCTTCCGCGAAGCCTTCGAATCGAGGCTGGCCGCCCTGTCCCAGACCCACAACCTGCTCACCGAGCAGAACTGGGAGGGCGCCAGCCTGCGCGAGGTGTTCGACGCCGAGCTGGAGGCCTTCGGCGGCCGCGGCCGGGTGACCTTCGACTATCCTCGCGACGTCCGCCTGGCGCCCAAGGCCATCGTCGCCCTGGGCATGGCCGTGCACGAATTGGCGACCAACGCCGTCAAGTACGGCGCCCTGTCCGCGAACGACGGCGGCGTCAGAATCGCCTGGCGGGTGGAGCCCGACGCGGCCCCGCGGCTGCGCCTGACCTGGACCGAACACGGCGGTCCGCCGGTCGCTCCGCCCGATCGTCGCGGCTTCGGCGCGCGCCTGCTCGAAAAGGGTCTCGCCGGGGAGCTGTGCGGCGCCGTACGACTAACCTATGATACCGACGGCCTTGTCTGCGACATGACGCTGCCCATGCGTTCCCTGGAGTCCTGATGATGAAGACCCTCGCCGCCCTAAAAGTCCTGGTGGTCGAAGACGAGGCCCTCGTCTCGATGCTGGTGGAGGACATGCTGGGCGATCTCGGCTGCGTCGTCGTCGGCCCGGCCGCCGAACTGGACGAAGCCCTGCGGCTGGCCACCACGGCCGACATCGACGCGGCCTTGCTGGACGTCAATCTGGGCGGGCGGCCGATCTTCCCGGTGGCCGACGCCCTCAGAGCCCGGGGCGTGCCGTTCGCCTTCGCCAGCGGCTATGGCGAGGCGGGATTGTCGGACGACCATCGCGGCGCCGCCGTCCTGCAAAAGCCCTTCCGCGAGGCCGATCTGCGCCGCGTGCTCGAAGGCCTGGCCTCCCAGCTGGCCTAGGCGCCTCGCGCCTCCGTCGCTTTCGACCGTCCAAGCCGTTCGCCGCGATTGGGACCGACGCGCGCGGTTGGGCGTGGCGCCGAAATAAGGCGCATCGGCCAGTTGAAAGCCAGGCGCCGAGGCGTCCCCGCGCATCGCCGCGACGACGCCCCGCCGCCGCAATTTCCCGGGTTTTCCTGGCCGCGACACGCATTGGCGTTCGGCGTCGCGCGGTTTTGAGGTCAAAACTTGCCGAGAACACCCCCTTAAGCTCGACCGCAATACAGCCCAAATGGGGCATGTCATGCCGTTTGTGTCTCAATTCGGTGATTTTAGTGACATTTTTGTAACGCACCGCCTTGGATTCGCCACGATGTCGCCACGATTGCTTTGAGCGTCCAACGAAGCCGGTAACCTCCTCCCCGAGGACTTCAAGTCTCGTCCCCCGCGCACCGTATGCGCGGGGGTTCTTTATTGGGGAAATTGCACATGGCGTTTAAGAGCAGGGCTCTTCTGGCGACGACGATGTTGGGCGGTCTGGCGTTC
>JAQGIN010000353.1 GCA_028291125.1 Caulobacter sp. | reverse complement strand
CCATCAGGCCGACCGGGCGGCTGTCGCCGATATTGTACAGCTCGTGGCCGCCGGCCGCCGGCGGGTGGTCGAGCACGCCGATGATCCCGTCGACGATGTCGTCGATATAGGTGAAGTCGCGGGCCATCTTGCCCTCGCCGAACACCTCGATCGGCTCGCCGGCCAAGATCTTGTCGGTGAAGCCGTAATAGGCCATGTCCGGCCGGCCCCAGGGGCCGTAGACGGTGAAGAACCGCAGGCCCGACATCGGAAACCCGTAGAGCTTGGCATAGGCGATGCTCATCAGCTCGCCGGCCCGCTTGGTGGCGGCGTAGAGCGACACCGGGGCGTCGACCGGGTCGGTCTCCTTGAAGCCGCCGCCGCCCCCTCCCAGGGATTGCGGCCGGTCGCCATAGACGCTGCTCGACGAGGCGTAGACCAGATGGACGATCCCGTTGCGCCGCGCCGCCTCCAGCACCGCCAGATGGCCGGCCAGGTTGGAGCGCTGATAGGCGAACGGATTGTCGATCGAGTAGCGCACCCCGGCCTGGGCGGCGAGATGGACGATGCGGGTGGCGCCGCTGACCGCCACCAGCTCCTCCAGGTCGCTGGCGTCGGCGATGTCCATCCGCACCATGGTGAAGCCGGCGCGGCCCTCCAGCTGGGCGGCGCGGGCCGCCTTCAGGGCCGGATCGTAATAGTCGTTGAACACGTCGACCCCGACCACCGTCTCGCCGCGGGCCAACAAGCGCTCGGCCACGTGCAGACCGATGAAGCCGGCGGCGCCGGTGACCAGGACCGTCATGACTCTCAGCCCCGCCCGATGCTGGCGTAGGTGAAGCCCTTGGCCGTCATCTCGGCCGGGCGGTAGATGTTGCGCAGATCGACCACCACCGGGGCGGTCATCGCCGCCTTCACCCGGTCCAGGTCCAGGGCCCGGAACTGGTCCCATTCGGTGATGATCAGCAGCACGTCGGCGTCCTGCGCGGCCTCGTAGGGGCCGGCCTTGAACACCACGCCGGGCAGCAGGTGCTCGGCCTCGCGGGCCCCTTCCGGATCGAAGGCCTGGACCTTGGCCCCCAGGGCCTGCAGGGCCGGCAGGATGTCGAGGCTGGGGGCGTCGCGCATGTCGTCGGTGTTGGGCTTGAAGGTCAGGCCCAGCACCCCGACGGTCTTGCCGGCCAGATCGCCGCCGATCGCGTCGGCCACCTTCTGGGCCATGGCCTTCTTGCGCGCGTCGTTGACCGCCACCGTGGTCTCGATCAGCCGCGTGGGGGCGCCGTAGGCGGTGGCGGTGCGCACCAGGGCGATGGTGTCCTTGGGAAAGCACGAGCCGCCATAGCCGGGGCCGGCATTGAGGAACTTCGATCCAATCCGCTTGTCCAGGCCGATGCCGCGGGCCACCTGCCGCACGTCGGCCCCGACCTTTTCGCACAGATCGGCCATCTCGTTGATGAAGGTGATCTTCATCGCCAGGAAGGCGTTGGCCGCGTACTTGATCAGCTCGCTGGTGCGCCGGTCGGTGAACACGATCGGGGTCTCGTTGAGGCTCAAGGGCCGGTAGAGTTCGCGCATCACCGCCTGGGCCCGTTCGTCGGTGCTGCCCACCACCACCCGGTCGGGGCGCTTGAAGTCCTCGATCGCCGCGCCCTCGCGCAGGAACTCGGGATTGGAGACCACGGCGAACTGGGCGTTCGGGGCCACGCGCTTGACGATCGCCTCGACCTCGTCGCCGGTGCCGACCGGTACGGTCGACTTGGTGACGATGACCGTGAAGCCGTCGATCAGGCCGGCGATCTCCTCAGCCGCGGCATGGACATAGGACAGGTCCGCATGGCCGTCGCCGCGCCGGGTGGGCGTGCCGACGGCGATGAACACCGCGTCGGCCTCGCCGATCGCCTTGGCCCCGTCCAGGGTGAAGGTCAGCCGGCCCTCGCGGACGTTGCGCGCCACCAGCTCGTCCAGACCCGGCTCGAAGATCGGAATCTCCCCCGCCGTCAGCCGCGCGATCTTGCCCGCGTCCTTGTCGATGCAGGTCACCACATGCCCGAAATCGGCGAAGCACGCCCCCGACACCAGCCCCACATAGCCCGTGCCAATCATCGCTACGCGCATAGACGCCCCTCGCAAGCTTCAAGTCGGCGGGCCTTCCATGGCCGGCCAGAGGCGGTATTCAATCAATCTCCTCGCCGAGGCAAGCCGGCTTGACGCGCCGGGCGGTGCGTCGCCCGGCGCGCGTGGCGCCGTCTGCCTAGGCGTCGGGCGGCCGGCGCCACGATTGACGCGGGGGACGCCAGGATTGGGTTGCGAAAAAGCCACAACCGGATGGTAGACACCCGGTGTCCAATCCAACCGGCGCCGTCATGTCCTTAGCCCTTCTGGTGATCGTGGGATTCGTCGCCTTGTTCCTGTGGCCCAGCGTCGAGCGACCGCTGCGTCGGGCGATGCGGCGATTGAGCCGCAGGCGTCGTTGAGCTGAAGGTCCGCGGCGCGATTAACCCATGGACGCCGCCGAGATAGCTGTTTCTCGACTGTCCGTCCTCGGATCCATGCCTAGCTTCTACTCCAAGCGCGAATATAGAGGCCGGATCAGGGCGCCAATAGCCGCGAGCCGGGCAAGAATAGCAACGCCTCCTCTGTTAACTATGGTGAAAATCGGCCCGGACGGAGGGCCGACCGCCGCCGGCGCGGTCAAGTATTTCCACCCCAAACGCCCTAAAAAACGGCGTTCGGCGACAAAAATGTCGCGCTGTGGCACGACTTATCCGGGTGGTTTGCAATATCGCTGGAATGTGGCGAACAGCGGCAGTATAGAGTTGGCGAATTCTTAAGAGGGATATCAACATGTCGTCGCGTCATCTGACAGCCGCCGTCATCGGTTTCGCCATGATCGTGGCGCCCATCGGCATGCCGGCCGCCTTCGCGCAGGCCACCGCGCCGACGGCCGCCTCGCTGCAGGCGACGATCGCGATCGCCGCCCGCACCGCCGCCAGCCGCCCCGGCTTCGCCACGCTCACCCCGCCGCAAAAGCTGGCGGCGATCCAGGCGTCCATCGCCGCGGCCCTATCGACCACCGGCGCTTCGCCGACCGTGATCGCCGCCGCCCTGGTGCAGGCCGTCGCCTCCAACACCATCAGCGCCGGCGTCGCTATCTCGGTGGCCGCCGCGGTCGCCCCCCAGATGGCCCAGACGGTCGCCGCCTCGCCCATCGTCACCGCCGCCCTGGCGTCCGAAGGCCAGACCGCCACCGTCACGGCCTCGACGCCCACCGCCGCGACCGACGGTGGCGCGCCTCCGGTCAGCGTCCTGGTCAGCCTGCAAGGCGCCGCGTCCACCGGCGGCGCTGACGCCGGCGCGGCCGCTGGCGCCGACGCCACGACGCCGACCCCGGCTCCCTATGATCCCTGCGCGGGCGTCATCGCGGCCTATTGCGGCACCTGATCAGCCTAGAGCTGATCTCGCCGAACTCGTTTTGTGTTTGATCTTTAAGGGCCGCTTGGCCCTCGACCTGGGGATAGTGAAAATGAAGATGTTTGCTTCGGCGGCGGTCGCGGCCGTCCTGGCGGGCTCGGCGGGTGTCGCCTATGCCCAGGATCCGGGCGCCATCCAGGAAACCAGCAATTTCAAGCGTGACCACAATGTCAGCGTTCGCGAACGTCCGCGGCCGGACTTCGAGGCCGGCGGCATCCGGTCCGGTGGCTTCACGCTCTATCCGCGGATCACGGTCGAGGCCGAGTACAACGACAACATCTACGCCACGGCCACGAACGAACAATCCGACACCATCTGGCGCGTGAAGCCGGAAATCGCCGCCCGCTCCAACTGGTCGCGGCACGCCCTGGGCTTCTTCGCCTCGGGCACGATCAATCGCTATGCGGACAACAGCAGCGAAAACACTGAGGAATACACGATCGGCGCCAACGGCCGCCTGGACGTGATCGGCAATTCGAACATCATCGGCTCGGTGCAATACCAGTCCCTGACCGAGCCGCGCACCTCGCCGGACTCGCCAACCGCCGCGTCCAAGCCGGTGGAGTACAAGCTGGTCACGGCCAGCGTCGTCGGCACCAAGGAATTCAACCGGCTGCGCCTGATCGGCCGCGTCGAGGATCGTGACTACAACTACGACAACACCACCGACACCCTCGGCCGCCTCCTGACGCAGGACTTCCGCGACCGCAATGAAGTGGTCTATGGCGGCCGGGGCGAATACGCGCTCAGCCCCGACACCGCCTTTTTCGTCTCGGTGCTCGGCAACGACAAGAGCTA
>JAQGIN010000347.1 GCA_028291125.1 Caulobacter sp. | reverse complement strand
GGGCCCGCCGCGGCGGCGACGCCCTCGGCTCCGTCCCGGCCCGACTCGCCGTTCGCCGCCCTGGCCGCGCTCAAGGCCCCGCCGGCCCGCCGCAAGAGGCCCAAGCGGCGCAAGCCTCCGGCCGCGGCGGCGTCATGAGCGACGCCGACTCCTGCCGCGCCGATGTCTGGCTGTGGCGCGCCCGGTTCTTCAAGACCCGGTCGATGGCCGCCCGCTTCGTCGACGAGGGCCGCATCCGCCTGACCCGCGGCGGGGTCGAGGGCCGGCTGGACAAGCCGTCGCGGATCCTCAAAGCCGGCGACGCCCTGCTGTTCGCCCTGGGCGGCCGATTGTTCGCCCTGCGGGTCGAGGCGTTCGGCGAGCGGCGCGGCCCGCCCGGCGAGGCCCGCGCCCTCTACGCCCTGATCGAGGACTGACCGCCCCATCTTCAAGGGGCGTGAGATTTCCTGGTCCGGATTGCAGGCCAAGCCGCATTGACAAGCGGGGCGCGGGCTTCGACAACGCCGGCGCGCCGCCGTTTTGAACCTTTCGAGTTATCGATGACCTACATCGTCACCGACGCCTGCATCAAATGTAAGTACATGGACTGCGTGGAGGTGTGCCCGGTCGACTGCTTTTATGAGGGCGAAAACTTCCTCGCCATCAATCCCGACGAATGCATCGACTGCGGCGTGTGCGAACCCGAATGCCCGGTGGACGCCATCAAGCCCGACACCGAGGACGAGCCGGACGGCAAGTGGCTGCGGATCAATTCCGACTACGCCAAGGTCTGGCCGAACATCACGGTGAAGGGCGTGCCCCCCGCCGACCGCGACGACTTCGAGCGCGAGACCGGCAAGTTCGAAAAGTATTTCAGCGAGAAGCCCGGCAAGGGCTCCTGACGCTTCCACGGCCATCCGGGCAAGGACCGGCCGCAAGCCTTTCATCGTGCTGAATTTTATGCTATTGTCGCCTTCGACGTGATGGTGGCGGCTGCGCCGCGCCGCCGCGTCTTGTCGTAGAATTGAGCCGTTTAACCGGCGCGCCCCGATCGAAGGCGAAGGGTGTCCTAGAGGTTATTCCAAATCCCAGATGGCTGGCCCCGCGCCCTTTCCGCGGACGGGTGGCCTATCGCTATTTTTGGGGGAGGAAAGCGGCGTTCCGGGTCTTTGGACCTGATTTGATGAAGGACGAACAATGAGCAAGAGCGGTCTGGAATTCTCGATCGGCGATCATGTCGTTTATCCCGCGCACGGCGTGGGCAGCGTCATTGGCGTTGAGACCCAGGAAGTTGCCGGCATGGCTCTGGAAGTCTACGTCATCACCTTCGACCACGAGAAGATGACCCTGCGCGTCCCGACCAAGCGGGCCAAGACCGCCGGTCTGCGTCCCCTGGCCGAAGGCAATGTGGTCTCCCAGGCGCTCACCACCCTGAAGGGCCGCGCCCGCGTCAAGCGCACCATGTGGTCGCGCCGCGCCCAGGAATACGAAGCCAAGATCAACAGCGGCGACCTGATCTCGATCGCCGAGGTGGTGCGCGATCTGCACCGCGCCGAGAACCAGCCCGAGCAGTCCTATTCCGAGCGTCAGCTCTATGAATCGGCCCTCGACCGCATGGCCCGCGAAGTCGCCGCCATCGAACGCATCGACCGCGAGGCCGCCATCGGCATCCTGACCAAGTCGCTGGTCAAGACCGCGGCCGCCGCCTAGGCCTTTCGTCCCGACGAGACGACCAACGCCCTTCGCCCCGCGCGGAGGGCGTTTTTCGTTTC
Organism: Caulobacter sp.; assembly: GCA_028291125.1. Classification (GTDB taxonomy): domain Bacteria; phylum Pseudomonadota; class Alphaproteobacteria; order Caulobacterales; family Caulobacteraceae; genus Caulobacter. Next base: position 2,899 of record JAQGIN010000347.1, on the reverse strand, counting down.
AAGGGGCCTCGAAGCCCTGCACCGCGTCGCGCAGCTGGCCCAGGCTGATCGGCTTGCTCAGCACCGTCACCGCCTCGAAGCCGCGGCGCGGCAGAGCCCCGTAGCCGGTGGCGAAGACGAACGGCACGCCGCGGGCCTTCAGCCGCTCGGCCACCGGGAACACCATCTCGCCGCCGATATTGACGTCCAGCACCGCGCCGTCCGGCCGGTGCTCCGGATCGTCCAGCCAGGCCAGGGCCTCGCCCACCGCCCCGAACGAGCCGGCGACCTCGCAGCCGAGGTCGTTCAGCAGGTCCTCGACCATCATCGCCACCAGGGCCTCGTCCTCGACGATCATGATCCGGGGGGCGGTCATGCCAGGGCCACCCGGGCCGACAGCGGCACCCGCAGGAAGAATTGCACGCCGTCCGAGGCGAAGGTCAGGCTGGCCGCGCCGCCGAGGTCGCGGGCCAGGCCGCGCTCGATCAGCCGTGAGCCGAAGCCGCGCCGGGTGGGCGCCGTCACCGGCGGCCCGCCCTGCTCGCGCCAGGCCAGGACCAGGGCCCGCGCGCCGGCCTCGCCCTCGATCCGCCAGTCGATGACCACGCGACCGCCGGGCGTCGACAGCGCCCCGTATTGGGCGGCGTTCACCGCCAGTTCGTGGACGGTCATGTGCAGGGCCACGGCGGTCTCCGGGGCGATGACGATGGTCGGCCCGGCGGCGGTGATCCGCGGCCCGTCCAGGCCGCCGAACGGCAGCAGGGCCGCCTCGAGGATCTCGCTCAACTGGGCCCGCCCCCAGACCTGGCGGCTGAGCAGTTCATGGGCCCGCGACAGCGCCATCAGCCGCGCCTCGAAATTGTCGGCGAACTCCTCGGACGATCGGGCCGAGCGCAGGGTCTGGCTGGCGATCGACTGCACGGCGGCGAGGGTGTTCTTGACCCGGTGGTCCAGCTCGCTCTGCAGCACGGTGCGCCGCTCCAGGGCCTCGGCCAGTTCGCCGTTCAGCCGGCCGTTCTCCAGGGCGGTGGCGGCGGCGCGAGCCATCAGCTCCAGCTTGGCGACCACGGCCGGCGACGGCGTGTGAGCGGTGGCCCAATAGGCCCCGATCGCGGCGATCGGGTCGGCGGGGCGCACCGGCGTCATCACCAGGCTTTTGACGAAGGTCTGCCGGTACTTCTCGTGGGGGACGCGGTCGTCGACATAGATGTCGGGAATCACCGCGGTCCGCCGGCGGCGCATGGCCCAGCCGGAGATGCAGCGGTCCATCGCGAAACGCCCGCCCTTCCACAGCGGACCGATGGCGTCCTCGTCCAGATACCAGCACTGGTCGCCGTCGCGCAGGATGAAGGCGACGCCGTCGGCGCCGGAGATGCGGCGGGCCGCCGAGCGAACGACCTCGGCCACCTGTTCGACAGTGCGGGTCGACGATAACGCCTCGATCGTCTCCACCAGCGTCAACAACGCCGCGTCGGAGTCTTGTCCCTGGGGATCGGCGATCGCCGCATCAAGCATGGGGGATAATCGAAACCTTTACTAACGGCCCGACCCTAGCATGGCGAAGTCTAACCACAAGGCTCAGAATGCCAGTCAAGGTTGAAATGCGCCACCGAAATACTCGGTTAACCCGCTAATCTACCGCTACCTCCTGTCGGACATCTAAGGTTCCGTTCGGTCCGGCCGCCAGTTCACGCCGCAATTGGTCGCGATCCAGCGCCCCTTCCCAGCGCGCCACCACCAGGGTGGCGACGCCGTTGCCGACCAGATTGGTCAGGGCCCGGCACTCGCTCATGAACCGATCGACCCCGACCAGCACGGCCAGGGCGGCGATCGGGATGTCGGGCACCACGGCCAGGGTCGCCGCCAGGGTGATGAAGCCGGCCCCGGTGACGCCGCTGGCCCCCTTCGAGGTCAGCATGGCCACGCCCAGCAGGGTCAGCTCCTGGGCCAGGCTGACATGGGTGTTGGTGGCCTGGGCCAGAAACAGGGTCGCCAGGGTCATGTAGATGTTGGTGCCGTCGAGATTGAAGCTGTAGCCGGTGGGGATCACCAGCCCGACCACCGACTTCTTGGCCCCCAGCCGCTCGAGCTTCTCCATCATCTGCGGCAGCACCGATTCGGAGGAGCTGGTGCCCAGCACGATCAACAGCTCGTCGCGGATATAGGCCAGGAAGCGCAGGATCGAGAAGCCGCAGGCCGCCGCGATCGTCCCCAGCACCCCGAGCACGAAGATCAGGGCGGTCAGATAGAAGGTCGCCACCAGCGCCCCCAACTGCACCAAGGATCCGACCCCGTACTTGCCGATGGTGAAGCCCATGGCCCCCAGCGCCCCCAGCGGCGCGAGGCGCACCACCACGTGGATGACGCCGAAGAACAGCTTGGCCAGGTCTTCCAGGCCATCGGCCATGCGGTCGCCGAAATCGCCCAGCCGGGTGCAGGCGAAGCCGGTGAGCACGGCGATCACCAGCACCTGCAAGAGGTTGCCCTCGGCGAAGGCCCCGACGAAGGTGTCGGGGATCAGGTGCAGCAGATAGTCGACCAGGCCCTCGCCGTGCCTGGCCTTGGCCAGATACCCGGCGGCGATGCTGGGATCGAGGGTGGCGGGATCGATGTTAAAGCCGACGCCCGGCCGCACGGTGCGCCCGACCACCAGCCCGACCACCAGGGCTAGGGTGGAGACCGCCTCGAAATAGATCAGCGCTTTGACCCCGACCCGGCCGAAGGCCTTGATGTCGCCCATGCGGGCGATGCCGCCGGCCACGGTGCAGAAGATCACCGGGGCGATGACCAGCTTGATCAGCTTGATGAAGGCGTCGCCGAGCGGCTTCAGCGACACCCCGACCGCCGGCCAGATCGCCCCGATGGCGACGCCCAGCCCGATGGCGATCAGCACCTGGACGTACAGGCTCTTCAGCGGTCT
>JAQGIN010000337.1 GCA_028291125.1 Caulobacter sp. | reverse complement strand
CCCAACCCGCCTCCGCCTATGACATGCCGCCGGCCGCCCAGGCCGAGCTGCTGGCCACCTTCGCCCTGCTGGTCGACAACGAGCCGGGCGTGCTGCATCGCGTGGTCGGCCTGTTCTCGGCCCGCGGCTACAATATCGAGAGCCTGACGGTGGCCGAGACCGACCACAAGGCCCACACCAGCCGCATCACCGTGGTGACGCGCGGCACGCGCCAGGTGCTCGACCAGATCGAGGCCCAGCTCAACAAGGTGGTCAATGTCCGCCGCGTGCACGACATCAGCCGCGATCCCAACGGCGTCGAGCGCGAACTGGCCCTGGTCAAGGTCCGCGGCTCGGGCGCCGACCGCGTCGAGGCCCTGCGCATCGCCGACATCTTCCGCGCCAAGCCGGTGGACACCACCCTGGAGAGCTTCGTGTTCGAGATTTCCGGGGCTCCGTCGAAGATCGACAAGTTCCTGGACCTGATGCGCCCCCTGGGCCTGGTGGAACTGTCGCGCACCGGCGTGCTTTCCATTGAGAGGGGGGCCGTAGGGATGTGACGTCATGGGCGCGATCGCCGGTCTAGTCGCGGGGCTCGTCCTCGCCGCCCAACCCGTCGCGCCCGCCGCCGTCCCGCCGCCGCCCGATCCCGCCGCCTGGTGGACCCCGGACGTTCCTCGCACGCCGTCCGAACAGGATCCGCTGCAGCGTCGCCGGCTGGGCCGCGGCGAACAGCCCGCGCCGATCGACAATGGCGTCGACCCGCTGCTCTACCGTCTATGGGGCCTACAGCCGCTGCAGACCCAGTTGGTGCGGCGCGGCGAACTGGTGCTGGAGGCCTGGAGCCGCCCCGCCCTCAGCGTCCGCCAGGTGGTGATCCGGATCACCGTGCGCCGCGACGGCCGCGCCTTCGTCCAGGCCCGGGCCGGCCTGGGCTGCTGCGCGCCGGAGATCGCCCGCCGGGTCGACATCGACGCCGAGCTGCCGCGCGAACGCATCCCCGCCCTGCTGGCCCTGCGCGACGCCGCCTTCTGGGGCCAGCCGCGATCGGTGGCCGTCGACTATGGCGGCGGCGCGGTGTCGGCGGTGTGCCTGGACGGGGTGTCGTGGGACGTCACCCTGCTGATCCCCGGCCAGGCGCGGCACCTGCACCGGGCCTGCGACGACGCCGAGCTGGGCTCGATCGCCCCCGCCCTGTCGGCGGCGGTGGGCGCGGCGCTCGGCCACGACGCCCGCTTCGACGTCCTGTTCCCGCGCGGCCCCGGTTTCGAGGCCGAGCGGCGGGCCTATGAGGCCCTGCTGGCCGGCGGCGGCGGGCTGAAGCCCGGCGACGTCAACCGGCCGCAGCCGCCGATCGTGCCGGTGGCGCCCGAGGAGCCTCCGGAGACGGCCACTCCACCTATCGACCCAAAATAATGAAACACCCCTAATGGTTGTGCATATCGCATAACGGCGTTATCAGGGAGCAGGAAACTGCCCTTGGGAGGGGTCATCATGACGAACCACCACCACGCCGCATCCGCCATGTTCAAGCTGTTGCTCGTCAGCGCCAGCGTCCTCTGCGCCCTGACGGCGCCCGGGGCGGCCCAGGCGCAATCGACGCCGCAGATCATCCTGATCCCGTCCGCCGGATCACCGCCGCCGCCACCAGCCGGCATGAAGGTCACCTGCCTGGTCGGCCCCGACAGCCTGCAGTGGAGCGCCACCTGCCCGGTGATCCAGTATCAGGGCCTGTACACCTGGGCCTTCAGCTTCCTCGACAACCGCGATTCCTACGGCGTCGTCAGCTATGACGGCCAGGCCAACCTCATCAAGAACACCACCCGCGACGGGGCCCGCTACGTCTACAAGATGACCGTCGACCCGGCCGCCCAGACCGTCAGCATCTGGGGCCAAGGCAACGCCAAGGTCGACGTCGCCTGGGCCGACCTGCCGACGCCGCCGACGCCGCAGATCGCCACCCTGCCGGCCCAGAGCGCGCCGCCGCCGCCTCCCGGCCTGAAGACGTTCTGCGCCACGGGTCCGGGCAGCCAAGAGAGCACCACCTGCCCGGTGATCCAGTATCACGGCTACACGACCTGGATTTACAGCTTCCTCGACAATCGCTCGGCCTATGGCGTGGTCAGCTATGACGCCCAGGGTCATGTGGTGAAGAACACCACCCGCGACGGGGCCCGCTACATCTACAAGATCACCTCGGATCCGACGGCCCAGACCCTCAGCCTCTGGGGCCAAGCCGACGCCAAGGTCGTCATGGCTTGGACCGACCTGCCCTAGCCGCCGATCGAACCCGCGGGCGGCGGCGCGACGCCGGAGCGTTTCAAGCTCCACAATTCCGTTTGCCGCCCAACCTCAACTGGTGTTCATGGATAACGGCGTTCTCCAAAAAACGCTCACCTGGGGGAAACGTCGCCATGCGCCACCGAAACGCGTCTTTCGCGGTCGTTAAGGTCTTGGCCCTCGTCGCGGGTCTGGCCGCGCCGGCGGCGGCTTGGGCCCAGGCGACGCCCCAGATCGTGGTCGTCCCCGCCGACACCCACCCGACCATCCCTTCGGGCATGCAGCTGGCGTGCTGGGGCGCCCCGACCCCCGCGCCAAGCTCGACCTGCCCCGTGATCCAATATGGCGACATCACCACCTGGGCCTTCAGCTTCCAAGACAACCGCTTCGCCTATGGGCTGGTCAGCTATGACGCCCAGGGCAAGGTGGTCCGGAGCGTCGTCCGCAACGGCGCGCGCTACGTCTATAAGATGACGACCGACCCGGCCGCGCAAACCATCAGCATTTGGGGGCAGGGCGACGCCAAGGTCGACGTCGCCTGGGCCGACCTGCCGCAGATACCGCCGCGGGTCGTCATTGTTTCCGCCACCACCGCGCCACCGCCGCCGCCGCCCGGCATGATGGTGGTCTGCATGACTAGCGTCACCGACGAACGGCCGAGCCCGACCTGTCCGATGATCGCTTACCGAGGCCACTCCACCTGGGCCTTCAGCTTCCAAGACAATCGCTTCGCCTTCGGCGTCGCCACCTACGACGCCCAGGCTCATCCGCTGAAGATCGTCACGCGCCCTGGCGCGCGCTACGTCTACAAGATCACCATCGAGCCGGCGGCCCAGACCGTCACCCTGTGGGGCCAGCACGACATGACGATCGTAGTGCCCTGGTCGGAGCTTCCCTAGGCTTCCAGCACCAGGTCCGGCTGCGAGCGCAGACGGACCGCGTCGCGCAGCGGCGGGGCGCCGAACAGGCGGGCGTATTCGCGGCTGAACTGCGAGGGGCTGTCATAGCCGACCGCATGGCCGGCCGAGGCGGCGTCCAGGTGCTGCATCAGGATCAGCCGCCGGGCCTCCTGCAGCCGCAGCTGCTTCTGGTACTGCAGCGGGCTGAGCGCCGTGACCGCCTTGAAGTGCTGGTGCAGGGCCGAGGCGCTCATCCGCGCCTCGGCGGCCACCTGGTCCATGCGGAACGGCTGGTCGTAGTTGCGCTTGATCCAGCCGATCGCCCGGTTGACCTGGCGCAGCCGGCCGTCGACGCGGGCGATCTGGGCCAGGCGCGGGCCATGGACGTCGGTCAGCAGCCGATAGACGATCTCGCGCTCGATCAGCGGCGCCAAGGCGGCGACGTCGCGCGGCGTGTCCAACAGCCGGACCATCCGCGTCACCGCGTCGAGCAGGGCGGAGGTCATGGCGGCGACGGCCATGCCGCCGGCGATCGCCGCCGGCTCCTCGCTGGCCGACATCCCCACGCCGCAGTCCAGCGCCACCTGCGCGATCAGGGCCGGATCGAGCGTCAGGCGGAAACCGAGATAGGGCACGGTCGGGCTGGCCTCGATCACCTGGCCGACGACCGGCACGTCGACCGAGGCCAGCAGATAGCGCGAGGCGTCGTAGACATGGATCGCGTCGCCGATCAGCACCTGCTTGCGGCCTTGGGCCAGGACGCACAGGGCCGGCTCGAGCACGCCGTGGTGGGGCAGGCTGGGCTGCGAGGCCCGCACCAGGGCGACCCGGGGGCAACCGCCCTCATGAATCCCGTCGACCGGCGCGTATCGTTCAATCAGGTCGACCAGGGCGCGGATCGAAGTCATGGGCTATCCCTTGAATTGCAAGCGTTTCAGTAGCTGAAACCACCACCTCCGTCACCCTCGGCAAGGCGGATATGGAGAATCGGGCAATCAAGTCGGAGCATCGATCTATCGGGCGAACGCCGGCATGCGACATATTGGGGCGTCCGCTTCGCCGCCGCTCTCCCGCGCGACGAAGCCTCATCCAAGGATCGCATGAAACACACCACGACCCCGCGGCCGTCGGCCGCTCCCCCATGGTTCGTCGCCGCCTTGCTGGCCGGCGCCGCCGCCATCGCCGCCCTGCCGGCCATCACGCCCGCCAGCCCTCGCCCCATCGCCTCGGAGACCGCCCGATGATCAGCCGCACCCTCTCCGGAGTCTGGACCACCGCCGACGGCCAGATCCGGCTCGAACTGCGCCCCGATGGCCGGTTCGACGAAAGCCACGACGGCGAGCCCGCCGTCTTCACCGGCCGCTACGTGCTGGACGGCGAACACCTGCACCTGTTCGAGGATTCCGGGGCCGTGGCCTTCGGCCGCCTCGTCGACGGCCGCCTGAGCATCGGCGCCGGGGCCCCGACCCTGGCGGTGACCACCCACTGAGGGCTTTGCGGCCTTCCCTAAGCCGGCCGCACCCCCTATATTGGGTTTGTCCGGGTTCGCTCGGACTATGGAGATAAACGCGCTCGTAATAAGCGGACTGGACCCGGGTGCGATTCCCGGCGGCTCCACCAAATCTTCCTCCGCGTTATCGGCGGGAAGCACGGGGCCGATCAGCATCGACAGACGTGTAAAGGTGTTGCTTTCTCTCGGCGTGACTCACCGTTCCGGGTCATTTTTCTAAATGCGAACGATAACTTCGCTGAAGAGTTCGCTATCGCCGCGTAATGCGGTTCTAGTGAATTCGCCTCTTAAGTCCTAGGGGTTCAGATCCTTAGGCGGGGCCCGGAGGGAGCCTGCCAACAGAATCCCTCCACTTATCCCAGACATCGCCGAGGCTCCCTCCTCTTTCTCCAAGGGGAATGGGGGAGCCTGCCAACAGAATCCCTCCCCTTAATCTCCCATGCCTCCTCATGAAAATTTGTAGACGGCGCGGCGTGCGCGCCACCTTTGCCGCGCGCCCGCGACGCGCTAGGCTACGCGCTTAGTTTCCCGTCCCGCTTATCGATGGACCGCATGGCCCAGACCAATCCGCCTGAAGATTTGATGCACTAC
>JAQGIN010000333.1 GCA_028291125.1 Caulobacter sp. | reverse complement strand
GCCTGGGCTGGGACCGGGCCGGCGATCCGCCGACCTATCTGGCCGACCCCGCCACCGTCATTCGCAAGGTCGAGTTCACCGACGCCTATGACCTCAAGCAGCGGATGAGCGGCGGTTCGGACGGTATTCCCGAAACCACTTGGCCGGGGGTCTATAACCGCTCGCGCCTGCCGGGCCGGCACGACTATTTCGAGCTGCCCGACTGGAACACCTATGTCGACGGCGGCAAGGCGGTGACCTTCAGCCTGCCCGACGAGACCTGGAACCACCTGGAATTCCAGGGCGCGGCCTATGGCGACCTGACCTATGTCGCCGCCGACGGCAAGCAGAGCCTGCTGGCCAAGCGGCCCAAGGGCGAGGAGCGGACCTACAACCAGTTCAGCGCCCTGAAGGGCGGCAAGCTGCGGGTCGACAATGCCGCCCAGGAGACGCCGATCCAGGAGCTGGCGGCCTACAACATCGCCGCCGGGACCGAACCCGACGAACAGACCCTGGCCTATACGGTGCGGGTCGGCGCCGATCCGGTCGCCTATCCGTCGCTGGACGCGCTGACCGGCTTCGTCCGCGGCCGCTACCTGCCCGACGAGCGCACGGTGGTGACGGCCCTGCCGGCCGGCGCCCCGACTCAGGCGCGGGCCGCGGCCAATGGCCCGGCCCTGCCGCTGGTCCACATCCTCATTCCCGCCGACTTCCGCCTGGGCCGCCCCGGCGGGCCGGTCGGCAAGTTCGCCTATGGCTGGCAGGGCATGGACGCCGGCCTCGACGGCGTGGTCCTCGACATCCCCGCCCTCAAGGTCGCGCCGACCCACGGCGGCCTGTTTCCGCTGAACATCAAGGTCAAGGACCCGCTGTGGCCGGGCCGCGATCTGCTGGACGTCAATGTCTCGGTCAAGCCGGGCGAGGCGCGCACCGTGTTCCTCGACACCCGCGACCGGATGATCGAGCCGGGCCGCAGCCTCTACCTGACCGTGGCCGGAGCCGGCGGCGACTTCGACGCCCGCCAGCTGGACGGCATGGCGTTACGCCTGAAGTTCAAGCCGCGCGCCGCCGCCACGCCCGAGCACGTCACCGACCGCTTCGCTCAGGCTCGCGACAACCTGGCCTTCCTGGTCGAGGAGCACGACGTCTCCAAGCGCCTGGCCCGCTACGAGCGACTGGACCTGGAGCTGTCGGACCTGCTGCGCATCGATCCGCGGAACCAGCACGGCCGCGAGATGTGGGCCGAGCTCAATCCCGAGCAGGGCGGCGTGCCGGTGACGATGCCGGTCGCCTCAGCCGGCGTGCCGAAGTGGGCGTTCCTGCAGGTCGAGGACCTCAAGCGGGTGCGCCAGTTCATCGATTGGTGGATCGATCACCGGCAGGACGCCTATGGCGACTTCGGCGGCGGCATCTCCGACGACAATGACCTGACCCAGCAGTGGCCGCCGCTGGCTCTGATGGGGATCGAGCCCGACAAGATCCGCGGCTCGCTCGACGCCCTGGCCGACGCCGCCTATCGCAACGACATGCTGCCGCTGGGCCTGGGCAAGATCAAGACCGACGAGCTGCACTCCTACGAGGAGGCCATCAACCTCAAGGCCGAGGCGATGTATCTGGGCTATGGCGATCCCAAGGTCGTCGAGCGGCTGATGGAGACGGCGCGGGCCTATCCCTCGATCATCAAGACCGGGGCCGACGGCCAGCTGCACGTGATCAGCAGCTACTATTCGGCCACCGACGTCTCCACCGACGGCCCGTGGGGCTGGTCGCACCCGTATTCGTATCTGATCCTGCATCCGGGCATCGTGCTGGCCGACTTCAACGGCGATCCGACCCTGCGCAAGATGATCGTCGCCCTGGCCGACGGCCACATGGCGCACGGCAAGCAGAACCCCGACGGCTCCTGGGACTTCCCCGAGGACATCAACGCCACCACCGGCCAGTGGCGCGGCCTGCTGACCGCCAAGTCGCGCGGCAACATCGCCATTGTCCAGCTTTTCTGGGCGGCCTATCGCTGGACCGGCGACGACAAATACCTGCTGCCGATCAAGAGCGAGCTGGCCCGTCCAGGCGCCCTGGGCGAACTGGACGAACTCAACACCGACGTCATCGACATGCTGGGCCAGCGCCAGATCTGGGGCGCGGCCTTCAAGGCCGAGGCCGACAAGGGCTCGCGCGACCCCTTCACCCTCTACCAGGCGTGGCGGACCAGCGGCGACACCTCGTATCTGGAGAAGGTCTATAGCGACGAGATCACCACCGCCGAGCAGCGGATGTGGATGGTCACCGACGCCCACTGGTGGTCGGACCGGGTCGAGCTGTTCAGCGACACCCTGCAGCGCTCGCGCCTCGGCGGCATGGCCCTGCGCCGTAACCAGATGTTCCCCGGCCACGTGGTCAGCTGGCGCTTCGACACCCCGCGGGCCGGCGAGGACGTCGCCATCCTGGTCTCGGACTCCACGCCCAAACACTTCAAGGTCACCGCCTACAACCTCACGGCCCAGCCGATCCACGCGGTGATGACCGGTTGGGACGTGGCCGCCGGGCGCTGGCGGGTGACCCGCGCCGTCGGTTCGGCGGCCGAGCCGCAGCAGACCATCGCCTTCGAACGCACCGTCGGCGTCGACCTGACCTTCGCCCCGTCCCAGACCACCACCTGGGAGTTCACCCTCGACGCGCCGGCCGCCCCGGTCATCGAACGGCCGGACCTCGGGATCGGGATCGACGACGTCAAGTCCGGGAAGGGGGGCCTGACGGTCACCGTCCACAGCCTCGGCGCCAAGGCGGCGGCCCCCGCCCAGCTGGTGCTCGAGGACGCCGCCGGTCACGAATTGGCCCGCGTCGCCACCCCGGCCCTGGCCGCGCCGCTGGACCTGAAGCCCAAGACCGCGACCGTGGCGCTGAAGAGCCGGGCCGGCTGGAGCCGCGGCATGAAACTGCGGCTGGTCAGCGGGGAGGCGGAGATCACCCAGATGAACAACCTTGTCGTCGCCCCCTAAACGATTGTCGCGTTTCGGAGCGACAAGGCTCCGGAACGCCCCCTGCCCACGACGGACACCATGACGCTGCAACTGGCCAATCTCGATCGCGAAGGCTTCCTTCGGCTCCGCAGCCGCCTGCCGGCGGTGACCCGCGAGCACCTGTTCAACGTCTATGCGATCAGCGAGACCACCTGGGCGAAACTGCGCGACGGCAAGCCGGTCAAGCGTTCGACCCTGGACCGCATCCTCCGCCGTTACGAGGCGCTGCGCGTCGCGGCGTAATGCCAAACCAGCATAGACGCGGTCGAGAACGGCATTGGCCGCGCCCGGCGGAGCGCCCCTAGGGTGAGATCGGGGGGCTCAAGGTCTCGCGGTTCTCTGCAAATCCGGGCCGCGATGCTCGGGAGTCTCCCCGAACAAGAACGACTGGACGGCGCGCGCCGTCCCAAAAAGTCTAGGGGAAGGAATACAGTATGAATGTTCTCGAGCACCGTCGCTGGCTCGCCGGCGCGTCGGGCCTGGCCATCGCCCTATCGATCGCTGGCGTCGCCGCCGCCCAGGACGCGGCCCCGGCCGCCGCCGCGCCGGCCGACGACGCCGTGTCGGAAGTGGTCGTCACCGGCTTCCGCTCCAGCCTGGCCAAGGCCCTGAACGTCAAGCGCAGTGAATCCGCCGCCGTCGACTCGATCCTGGCCGAGGACATAGGCAAGTTCCCCGACCTCAACCTGTCGGAATCCATCCAGCGCATCCCGGGCGTGGCCCTGGCCCGCGACGGCGGCGAGGGCCGTCAGATCTCGGTGCGCGGCCTCGGCCCGCAGTTCACCCGCGTGCGCATCAACGGCATGGAAGCCCTGACCACCGGCGGCGGCTCCGACGCCGGCGGCGGCATCAACCGCGGCCGCTCTTTCGACTTCAACGTCTTCGCTTCGGACCTGTTCAGCGCCATCACCGTGCGCAAGACCGCCGAGGCCGCCACCGAAGAGGGCTCGCTGGGCGCGACTGTCGACCTGCGCACCGCGCGCCCGTTCGACTATCACGGCTTCAAGATGGTCGGCTCGATCCAGGGCAGCTACAACGACCTGGCCAAGTCGACCAATCCGCGCGGCGCTTTCATGGTCTCCAACACCTGGAAGGACGACACCTTCGGCGCGCTGCTGTCGGTGGCCTACACCAAGCGCAAGCTCGACGACGTCGGCGCTTCGACCGTCCGCTGGGCGACCGGCAATGCGTTCAGCCCCGGCTTCGACGCCCTGCCGCAGATCACCGGCCCCAACGCTGGCCTGCCGGGCCTGGTCAATCCCGCCGCCGCCACCAACAACGCCGCCTTCCACCCGCGCTTCCCGCGCTTCGACAACTATCACGATGACCAGGAACGCCTGGGCGGCACCCTGTCGCTGCAGTGGAAGCCGACCGACAAGACCCTGGTCAGCTTCGACGCCCTCTATGCCGACTTCAAGGGCACGCGCGAGGAGCAGTATCTTGAGGCCCCGTCGTTCAGCGTCGGCGGCGCCTGCACCGTCGCCAACGTCAACACCTCCTGCGGCATCGCCCAGACCCACGTGGTGTCGTCGACGATCGACAGCAACAACACCATGATCGCCGGCACGTTCAACAATGTCGACCTGCGGGTGGAAAACCGCTTCGACAAGCTGGACACCAAGTTCACCCAGCTGGGCCTGAACCTCGAGCAGCAGCTGACCGACGACATCAAGGTCACCGGTCTGGTCGGCCATTCCAAGTCCGATCACCAGAACCCGATCCAGACCACGGTCCAGTTCGACCAGTTCAATGTCCAGGGCTATTCCTACGACTATCGCGACGGCAACATGCCGACGATCGGCTATGGCAACGCCCAGCTGACCAACCCGTCGAGCTGGATCCTGACCCAGATCCGCGAGCGGCCGCAGACGGCGATCAACACCTATGACGTCGCCCAGATCGACGGCGAATGGGCCAATCTCGGCATCTTCAAGCTGAGCGGCGGCGGGGCCTTCAAGAAGTACAAGTTCACCACCACCGAGCTGCGCCGCTCGAACGGCACCAGCACCAATCTCGAACCCACCGTGCCCGCCGCCCTGGTCGCCATCCCGACCTCGTCCTACGGCAAGATCGCCACCTTCGCCGGGACCAACGTCCTGATCCCGGACGTCAAGACCGCGGCCGGCGTGCTCAGCCTCTACGACCAGACCGCCTATGGCGGCACCTTCAAGCTCGGCGCCGAGCCGGCCCTGGGCAACAACCGCTCGGTGGTCGAGAAGGACTCCGGCGGCTACGTCCAGGCCGACTTCGACACCGAACTGATGGGCCATCCGCTGCGCGGCAATTTCGGCGTCCGCTACGTCCGCACCGACCAGACCTCGTCCGGCTACACCTATGTCAGCGGCGCGCCGCTGGCGATCAACGCCAGCCGCAAGTACAGCGACACTCTGCCGTCGATGAACGTGGTCTATGAGCCGATGGAGAACCTGCTGGTCCGCTTCGGCGCGGCCAAGGTGATGTCACGGCCCGACCTGGGCAGCCTGACCCCGGGGGCGACGATCAGCGTCTCGGGCGCCGGCCGCAGCGTCACCGCCGGCAACCCCAACCTCGATCCGTTCCGGGCCAAGGCCTACGATCTGTCGGTCGAGTGGTATTTCGCCCCGTCGGCCCTGCTGTCGGTGGCGGTGTTCAAGAAGCAGATCGGCAGCTTCGTCCAGACGCTGCAGACCAACACCACCTTCACCGGCAATCCGTTCGGCCTGCCCGACAGCGTGGCCATCGCCGCCTGCGGCACGACCAACGGCTGCAGCCCCAGCGCCCAGTGGCAGTTCAGCGTCCCGACCAACACCCCGGGCGGCGATCTGACCGGCTACGAGCTCAACTACCAGCAGCCGTTCAGCTTCCTGCCAAGCTTCCTGAAGCACACCGGCGTGCTGCTGAACTACACCCACGTCAAATCGTCGATCAACTATCTGAACGGCGCCGGCGCGGTGGTGGCCACGGCCAATCTGACCGGCCTTTCGCCGAGCTCCTACAACGCCACCCTCTATTACGAGGACGCCCGTTGGAGCGCCCGCGCCTCGGCGGCCTATCGCGACAGCTATCTGACCCGGGTCCCCGGTTCGGAGGCCGGCACCAACGCCGACGGCACCACCAAGACGCTGAATGTCGACGCGTCGATCCAGTACACGATCAACGACAACTTCAAGCTGAGCCTGGAAGGGGTCAACCTGACCGACGAATACCAGGATCAGTTCAACGACTCCGTGGCGGACCGCAGTTCGTTCTACCACCACACCGGTCGTGAAATCATTCTGGGCGTCCGCTACACCTACTAGCGGCTTTCGGATGAGCGGCGCGCCGGCTCCTCCCAGCCGACGTCGACCGGGCGCGGACGTTTCCTCCAACGTCCGCGCCACTGGCCTTTGTGAGAGAGTAGCGGATGGCGATGATGCGATGGCGGGGCGGGCTGGGGTTGACGATCGGCCTCTGGGCGTCGAGCGCCGGAGCCCAGATCGCCGTCTCGGCCAATGACGGCAAGCAGGTGCTGGACGACAATGTCGTGCCGGCCCACCGCAACGCGGACTCGGTGTCGATCATCGACCTGTCGGCCAAGCCGCCGCGGCTGATCGGCTCGGTCGCGGTCCCGACCAGCGTCATCGGACCGCCGTCCAGCGTGGCCGTGGCCCCCGACGGATCCATCGCCCTGGTCACGGCGGCCCGCAAGCTGTCGCCCCAGGACCCGACCACCCTCGTCCCCGACGATCTGGTCAGCGTCATCGATCTGAAGACCTTGACGGTGACCGCCACCCTGCACGCCGGGGCCGGGGCCTCGGGCGTCTCGATCAATCCGGCCGGAACCCTGGCCCTGGTCGCCAACCGGTCCGAGGGCACGGTCTCGGTCTTCACCATCGCTGGCGGCGTCGTCGCCGAGGCCGGCAAGGTGCGGCTGGGCGAGGCGAAGATCGCGCCGGCCATGCCGATCTTCTTCGACGGCGGCAAGCGGGCCCTGGTGTCGCGCGACGGCGACCACAAGATCTCGATGCTGCTGATCGACGGCGCGAACGTCACCGTCTCGCCCAAGACCCTGGCCCCGGGCCTGCGGCCCTATCAGCTCGACACCACCGGATCGCGGCGTTACGCGGTGTCGGGCAATATCGGCGGCGGCGGCCGTGACATGGACACCATCAGCCTCATCGACCTGGCCCCGGCGACGCCGCGGGTGGTCGACGTCGTGGCGGTCGGCCTGACCCCCGAGGGCCTGAAGATGTCGCCCGACGGCCGCTATGTGGCGGTCAATGTCAACAACGGCTCCAACCTGGCCGCCAAGTCGCCGACCTTCCACAAGGACGGTCTGGTGCAGGTCTGGGCGATCGCCGATGGCCGGCTGACCAAGGTCGCCGAGGCTACGACCGGCGCCTGGGGGCAGGGGATCGCCTGGTCCAAGGATTCCCGCCGCCTGCTGGTGCAGTGCATGGCCGACCAGAGCATCGAGGTCTACGGCTTCGATGGCCATAAACTGCGCCACGAGAGTAGTTTGGCCCTGCCCGCCGGACCGGCCGCGATCGGCGTCGCCGAACCTTGAGGACCTCCATGATCCGTTCCCCGGCCCGACGTCTGCTGACCGCCCTGGCCGCGGCGGCCGGCCTGACCGGCTTCGCCGCCGCCGCCGCGGCCGCCGCCGAGGCCTCGCGCGCGCCCTACGGCCTCACCGCCGCCGGCGAGCCGGTCGAGGTCTTCACCCTGGTGAACGACCACGGCATGGTGGTGAAGGTGCTGTCCTACGGCGGGGTCATCACCGAGATCGACGCCCCCGACCGGGCGGGCCGGACCGAGAACGTCGTCCTCGGCCTCGCCGATCTCAAGGCCTACGAGGCGCGGGCCAATTTCAGCAGCATCCTTGGCCGCTACGCCAACCGCATCTCGGGCGGCGGCTTCACCCTGGACGGCGTGCGCCACGACCTGCCCAGCGCCGCCAGCGGCATCTCCTCGCACGGCGGGCCGCGCGGCTTCAGCGCCCGGGTCTGGAGCGGGACGCCGTTCCGCAAGGGCAAGGCGGCGGGGGTGGCCCTGCGCTATGTCAGCGCCGACGGCGAGAACGGCTATCCGGGCCGGCTGACGGTCACCGTCACCTACACCCTGACCAACGCCAACGCCCTGCGCGTCGACTACCGGGCGACCACCGACAAGCCGACCGTGCTCAATC
>JAQGIN010000315.1 GCA_028291125.1 Caulobacter sp. | reverse complement strand
GCTGACCAGCGCCACCAAGACCGGCGCCTATAGCGGGACCTTCGCTGTCACGGTGCAGTACAATTGAGGCGCCAGCTACCCCGCCGCCAGTTGGGCCAGCGGATTGGGCTGCGGCTCGGCGACCTTGATCAAGGTGTTGCGGTCGCGATGCAGGAACGGCTCGGCCCGGCCGCGCACGAGCAGCACGGTGTCGGACACGTAGCTCCACGACCCGTCGGGATTGAAGCTGACCTCGAGGGTGTAGGATTCGGTGCGGAAGGCGTGCTCGAGGAAGCTGGTCGAGCAGATGCCGTAGTCGGTCTGGCCCCGGGTCGCCGACACCGTCAGCCGCGTGGCGTCGGGCGCCGCCTGGCCCGAGGCGATGGCCACCTGGCCGCGCGGAATGGCCACGGTCTGCAAAACGAGGCCGGTCGCCGGCTCCCACAGCCAATACCCCACCTGGTCGTGGAAGGTGATGGCCTCGTCCGGCGTGTTAATGTGGACGTGATAGCGCAGGCCGTAGAACAGCTGCGGGCCATTGGCCTGCGGATCGATGGGCTGCATCTCGATGCGCTCGCGGTACTCGCGACGTTCCGGTCCCTCGGCCTTGGGGTTGAGGTCCACGCCCCGCCGTCCCTCCCAGATCCCCGCCAGGCGCCGCAAGGGCCCCAGATTGGCCAGGGTGTCGGGATCGACGTCCTGCGGCTCGGTGAAGATGTCCTCGGGAAAGGTGTCCATGGTCGTCGCGCCCCCAATCCAACAGTCGCGCCGAGGCGACGGGCCTTGGACCGCCCGGCCAAGGCCACAAGCCTGCTTCCTAACATCGGCGGACGGCCAAATCCTAGCTAGGACGGCTCCAGTCCGCCGAGGAAGTCCTGGGCGAATTCGGGAGTCTCCTCGCCGTCCTCCAGCGGGTCCTCGTCCTCGCCGGGCCGCAGACCGAGCGGATCGGGGACCGAGAAGCCCGGCGGCAGGTTGAGGTCGAGCAGGCCGGCGGCCTTCATCTCGGCCACGCCGGGTAGGTCGGCCAGACTGGCCAGGCCGTAATGCTCGAGAAAGGCGTCGGTAGTGCCGAAGGTCACCGGCCGGCCGGGCGAGCGGCGGCGGCCGCGCATCCGCACCAGACCCAGCTCCAGCAGCACGTCGAGCGTGCCGCGGCTGGCCTGGACGCCGCGCACCGACTCGATCTCGGCCCGGGTCACCGGCTGGTGGTAGGCGATGATCGCCAGGGTCTCCTGGGCGGCCTTGGACAGCCGCCGCGGCTCCTCGCGCTCCTCGGTCATCAGAAAGGCCAGATCGGCGGCGGTCTGGAAGCGCCAGCGGCCGGCCACCGGGGCCAGCTCGACGCCGCGCTCGGCGTAGCGGGCGCGCAGGCCGGCCAGGGCCGCCTCGACATCGGCGCCGGCGGGCAGCCGGCCGGCCAGGTCGGCGACGCTCAGCGGCTCGGCGGCGGCGAACAGCAGGGCCTCGACGCAGCGCTCGACGAACAGCGGATCGATCACGCGGCGTCCTCCAGCGGCGTCTGACGGGCCCGCAGGAACACGTCGGCGAAGGCCTCCAGTTGGCGCGCCTCCAGCACCCCTTCCTTGACCAGCTCCAGGCTGGCCGACAGGGTCGAGGCCAGGTACGAGGCGCGGCTGGGGCCGTCGGGATCCTCGTCGACCTGATCGAGCGGCGCGATCCCCGACAGCGCCGTCCAGGCCTCCATCCGCGGCAGCAAGGCGCGCAGGCGGTCGCGGGCGTCCTCCAGCGGATAGGCGCTGGGCGGCCGCACCGCGTAGTGGCGGCCGTGATCGCGTTTACGCTGGGTCACATAGGCGCTCATCAAGCCGTACAGGTCGCCGTCCAGCCGGGTCGAGGAGACGATGCGCACGGCTTCCGGATCGCCGCGCATGAACAGCTCGCGCTTCAGCTGCGGCCGGTCGCGCAGCGCCTCGACCGCCCGGCGCATGGCGTCGAGCTTGGCCAGGCGGAAGGCCAGCTGGGCGGCCATCTCTTCCGCCGGCGGCTCCTCGGCCTTGGGCCGCTCGTTCTTGGGCAACAGCAGGCGCGACTTCAGATAGGCCAACCAGGCGGCCATCACCAGATAGTCAGCGGCCAGCGAGAACCGCACCCGCCGGGCCTGCTGCACGAAGGCCAGGTACTGCTCGGCCAGCTTGGTGATCGACAGCTGCAGCAGGTCGACCTTCTGGCTGCGAGCCAGGGCCAGCAGCACGTGCAGCGGCCCTTCATAGCCGTCGATGTCGATGACCAGCGCCGCGCCGTCCTCGGCCGCCTCGCGGGCGGCCTCGAAGTCGAGCGTGGGCTGGAAGCCGCTGTTCACGCGAAGCGTCCGTCGAACGCGGCGTCGAACCGGGCCCGCCCTTCGGCCAGGTCGAACGGCTCGGGGACGCGGACGATGCGGGCCAGCGCCGCCTTGGCGCGGCGCTTGGCCTCGCCCGACAGGCCCTTGGTCCCGCTCATCACGGCCTTCATCTAGGCCATTTCGCCATTGCAGTGCAAGACCACGTCACAGCCTGCGGCCAGG
>JAQGIN010000211.1 GCA_028291125.1 Caulobacter sp. | reverse complement strand
CCGGCTGGGCAGCTCGACGGCCTGCACCGTCACGCCGGCCGGGCCTAGCGCGCGCTGGACGACGCTGGCGGCCAGCCACAGCGGCGCGTCGCGTCCGACGATCACGACCTCGGTGATGGGCGCGGCGGTCATCACGACGCCGCCGAAGCGAGGTGGGCCGCCTCGACCCTCCCTGCGCCATAGCGGGCCACGAAGGCGGCGTGCGAGGACATGGCCGCGACATTGGTCTCGATACGCGCCTGCAGGTCGCGCATTCTGGTCTCGAGGTCTTCCAGGCTCAGCCCGTCGGCCAGGCGGTCATAGCCCCGCGGCGTCACGCCCTGGCCGATCAGCACCGACAGCCAGCTGTCGCGCGAGAACAGGCCGTACTTGTAATTCGGCGTCCAGGCGCGGGCCTCGAACAGGCTGATCTTGTGCGCCAGGCTGTCGGGGATCGGCATCGTCCGGACATGGTCCCACAGGGCCTCGCCGTAACGCTGGTTGGCGGCGTAGTGCAGGATCAGGAAATCGCGCACGCGGTCGTACTGGATCTCGAACAGGCGGTTGAATTCGGCGACCAGCCGGCGGTCCATGCGATCGCCGTCTCCCGGCGTCGGCATCAGATTGACCAGATCGAGCACGGCGGCCTGGATCAGGAAAATGCTGGTCGATTCCAGCGGCTCGAGGAAGCCGCTGGCCAGGCCCATGGCCACGCAGTTGCCGCTCCAGGCCCGTTCGCGCCGCCCCGCCTCGAACCGCAGCAGCCGGGGCTCGGCCAGGGGCGCGCCGTCCAACTTGCTCAGCAGAGTCTCGCGCGCCTGGTCCTCGTCGATGAACCGGCTGGAGAACACATAGCCGTTGCCGGTGCGGTGCTGCAGCGGGATGCGCCACATCCAGCCGCCGGTCTGGGCGGTCGAGCGCGTATAGGGGGTGAACTCCCCCGCCCGCTCGCACGGTACGGCCAGGGCGCGGTCGCACGGCAGCCACGGGCTCCAGTCCTGCCACGCCACCCCCATGACGCCGCCCAGCAGCAGCGAGCGAAAGCCGGTGCAGTCGATGAACAGATCGCCGACGATCGTCGCGCCGGACTTCAGGGTCAGGGTCTGGACATGGCCCGACGCCGGATCGCGGGCGATGTCGCGGACCTCGCCCTCGATCCGCTTCACGCCGCGCGCCGTCGCCCAGCGGCGCAGGAAATCGGCATAGAGGCTGGCGTCGAAATGATAGGCGTAGGCGTAGGTCGAGCGGATCGATTTTGGGTCTTCGTTGGGAAATTCGAAGGCGTTGGCCCGGCACGCGGCCACGGCGTAGGAATAGGCCTGCAGCGGCGCGACGTCCTGGCCGGCCTGGCGGGCGCGCACCCAGTGGTGCTGGAAATCGACCCCGCCCCAGGGATGGCCGAACGTGCCGAACGGATGGATGTAGCGGTCGCCGGGCCGGCCCCAGTCGCGGAACTCGATCCCCAGCTTGAAGGTGCCTTGGGTCTCGCGCATGAACTGCGCTTCGTCGATCCCCAGCATGTCGTTGAAGGTCTTGATGTGCGGCAGGGTGGCCTCGCCGACCCCCACCGTGCCGATCTCGTCGGACTCGATCAGGGTGACGTCGTAGGCGGCGGGATCCAGCAGCCGCGCCAGGCCGGCCGCGCACATCCAGCCCGCCGTGCCGCCGCCGACGATGACGACCTTCAACGCCGTCGCGGGCTTGGCTGTATCTGTCTGCATGGTCGTGTCACACGGCTTTCGCCAGGACCGGCGCCGTCGCGAGACCCCGCGACGGCGCCGCCCGGATCGGGGTTAGTACTTGAAGCGGACGCCCAGCTGCACGCGGCGGTCGTTGCGGATCCACGCCGAGTCGATCTTCACCGCCTTGGCGCCCGGCGTCTTCGCCGAGTCGCCGAACACCTGCTGCTGGAACACCGTCGTGGTGTCGAGAAGGTTGGAGCCGTCCAGCGAGACCTCGATATGGTCGTTCACCGAGTAGCGGATCGACCCGTCGAGGAAGCCGGTGCCTTTCTGCCACATCGGCAGGCCGATACAGCAGTCGAGGTTGTTGGTCAGGAAGGCCGAGCGCCAGCTATAGGCCAGGCGCATGGCGATCGGTCCCTTCTCGTAGAGGCCGATCAGATTGTAGGAGTTGTCGGAAATCCCGGCCAGGCGGTGCGAGTCGATGACCGCGCCGTTGACCTGCAGACCGCCGCCGAAGGCGACGGTGCCGCCGGCCGCGTAACCCGGCTGAACGGCCAGGTTGGAGTTGCTGATCCCCGACTGCTTGGTGTGGGTGTAGTTGGCCTGGACGCCCAGACCGCTCCACAGGCCCGGCAGGAAGTCGAAGAAGGTCTGGTAGGCGACTTCGAAACCCTTCAGCTCGCCGCCGCCGTTACCGTTCCGCGGGCCGCGGACCTGGACGTTCTGGGTCACGCCGTTGTTGGTGAACGAGCGCAGGAACTCGCCATAGGCGATGCTGCCGTTGAGCTTCTTGTAGAAGACGTTGGCGGTGAACGAGCTGCTGTCGCTGAAGTACTGCTCGAAGGTCACGTCGAACTGGTCGGCCGTGATCGGCTTGAGGGCCCCGAAGCCGGAGTCGGCGTTGAACTGGAAGTTATAGCCCGTGACGTTGGCCGGGATGTGGGCCGCGGTCGGCGAGTTGTAGATCACATAGGGCGAGTCCGGCTTGGTGTTGAGGACCGGCGCCTGGATGGCGACGAAGTTGCGCAGCAGGCCGAAGTCCGGACGCGACATGGCCCGCGAGGCGGCGAAGCGGATGAACTGCTTGTCCGACAGGCCGAAGCGCACGTTGAGGCTGGGCAGCCAGTTGTCGTTCGTGCCCTTGAAGTCGTTGCTGACGCCGCCGCCCTGGCTGAAGGCCAGCAGGGCCGGCGTCAGCCAGCAGGAGACGTTGGTGACGTTGCCGCCCGACAGCGGCGTGTTGCAGGGCGTAGCCGTCGCCTGTGTGTACCAGGTGGAGGTCGGGAAGGCGACGCCGCCCGAGCTGGTGGTTTCGGTCCGCACGAAGCGCAGGCCGACATTGCCCTGGACGGTTATGCCGTTGAAGATCGTCTTGTCGTCGCCGCCGAACCGCAGCATGGCGTAGGCGGCGTGGGTCTTTTCTTCGACATCGACCAGTTCGGGGTCGATGAAGCAGCCCTCGGTGTTGGTCGCGCGCTGGCACAGCGGCGTCCAGGCCAGCGGCGAGTTGGTCGTGGCGCTGCTCAGCGCCTTGATCAGCCCGTCCTTGTTGGCCAGCGTCGCTTCGTTCAGATAGACCAGCTCGTTGTTCGGGAAGACCTTGCCGTCATAGAAGGCGCCGAGGCTGGCCCCCGTCCAGATGCCGGCGCCGTAGCCTTGGAAGTTGCCGGCGTGGCCACAGGCCGCCGGATAGGGCGCCGGCGTGGTGTTGTCGATGTTGAAGCCCGGACCGTTGCAGTTCCAGTTCGCGGCCACCGGCGACCAGTTATAGGTCGAGTAGCGCACCTTCTGCTGGCGGTCGGCATAGCGCACGCCGACCTTCAGCGAGTCCAGCCAGCCGCCGTCGTTGAACTCGTATTCGCCATCGGCGCGCAGCGCCAGTTCGTTGGCGTCGTTGTCTTCGTAGTGATCCTGGATGAACGGGATCCAGTAGTTGTGCGGATTGGACAGGAAGCCGGGCGCGTAGTTGATATTCGATCCCGGCAGCAGGGTGATCTTCGGCGTGCCGTCCTTGTTCACGCTGTACTGGGCGTCCGCCATGGTCTGGTTGGCGACCAGGATGTCGTAATTGTTGGTTTCGGCGTCGATGTACTGGGCGTCGAAGCTGGTGTGCAGTCGATCGCTGATGTCCCACTGCAGGTTGGCCGAGAAGTCCCGAGTGCCTTCGGAGTGATCGAAGTTGCGGGCCTGGTTTTGGATATAGAGGCCTTCGCGCTGGGTGGCGCAGGCCGAACCGGCGCCGCAGTAGTTGACGAAGGGCATGCCGGGCACGGCCGAGCCGCGGTTGATGTTGTCCAGGGTGCTGGTGCCCCAGTCGCCGGTCGGCTGGGTCAGGATGCCCGAGCTCAGCATGCCGTCGGGGCCGAAGGTGAAGGCGGGCGAGCCCTGGGCCGGGGCGATCGACGCCGTGGTCTGGGGCGAATAGGCGTCCGCCGCCCACAGGCCAAACATGGTGACGTTGGTGCTGCGTTCGAGCCAGGCGTTCTTGTACTTGGAGTCGTTGTACTGCGCCTTGAAGCGGACGTTGCCGTCGTTGTTCTCGTACTGCACGGCCAGGGCCAGGCCCTTGCGCTCACGGTCATACTTGACCTGCGAATAGTTGACCTGGTCGGGCATGTACTTCCAGCCCGCGCCGCCATAGGCCGAGGTCGTGCAGGGGATCGAGCCGTCCGCGCTGACGATCGCGGCGCCGCTGGCGTTGTTGTTGCCGGCCGAGCAGAACGTGCCGATGCGCTGCATCACCACGGCTTCGGTCTGGGTCAGGACGTGCGAAAAGGCGTAGTCGGCCATCACGCCGAGGCGGCCGAAGTCGGTGTCCCAGTTCTTGCTGAAGATGCCGGAATATTCGTAGGTGGTCTTGTCGGAGCGGTTACCGTAGTTGGCGTGGCCGGTCAGCGAGAACACCTGGTCCTTGGCGTCGAATGGCAGGCGGGTCCGCAGATTGATCGTGCCGGCGATGCCGCCCTCGATCATTTCGGCGGTCTGGTTCTTGTAGGCGTCGACCCCCGCCATCAGTTCCGGCGAGATGTCGTTGAAGTTCAGGCCGCGATTGGCGTCGGCCGAAAAGCTGTCGCGGCCGTTGAATTCGGTGCGCACCTGGGTCAGGCCGCGGATCAGCACGCCGGCCGGTTCGGCCGAGAAGTGCGAGCTGTCGTCGCTTGACTGCAGGCGCGACACCGAGATGCCGGGCACGCGCTGCAGGGCCTCGGCGACCGACTTGTCCGGGAAGGCCCCGATGTCGGTGGCGGTGATCGAATCGACGACCGTGTCGGCGTTCTTCTTGATCAGCTGCGCCGACGCCAGCGATTGGCGGACGCCGACCACGACGATCTCCTCCACGGCGTTCGAGGCGGTGGAGATCGGGGCGTCCTGGGCGGGCGCGGTCTGGGCCCAGGCCGGCGCGGCCATCCCCACCGCCGCCAGCGTCGCCAGGGAAACCCCGCCCCGCAACACGGCCTTGCGGCTCTGGCTAAGATTGAACGTCCTCATTCTCGTCTCCCTAATTTTCTTGCCCGTGCTTTGAGCGCGCGGGTTTTCTTTTGATTTGAGGCCAGGCCCGTCTGCGGCGTGGCGCTAGGTCGGTCCGGCCGGAGCCGTCGATATCGTCGGAGAGATCAACTTCGTGCGTCGGCCCGGCCGTCTCGTGATCGAGACGCCGCCAAGGCGATTTCGCCATTCGGCCCCATTGGATCCCCTCCCCCTCATCGCGGCTGGTTCGCCGCTGTCGTTGGTCGTCGCGCCACGGCGCAAGTTTTGCGGCGTCACCGGGGAGCTCCGCGAATGAACGGAGCCCGGCCTGGCGATCGCCGTGGTCGACTTGCGTAAGTTTGCGTTATTTTGCGCGCCGCGCAATAGCGTTGTTATGCCAATTTCATGCCGTATGACGGCATTTATCCGGGATCATCGCCTGTCGTTGCATTTTTGGCACAAGCTTGGCGCGACCCCGTGATTCGATTTACGCAATATTTGCGCTGACTGGAACGGCGCCAATTCGTGCAAACCGTCACCACGCCCTACGGCTTCAGACCTGGGATCAGCGCTCGCCGGGGTCGCGGACGGCCAGGGCGGCGAGCGCGGCCAGGGCGAAGGCCCCCGCCGCCAGGGCCAGGGCATAGATCGCCTCGCCCTTGAACACCGACTGCACCAGCGGCCCCAGAACCGTGGCGGCCACCAGCTGCGGGATCACCAGGAACAGATTGTGGATGCCCATATAGACGCCCATCTTGTGCGGCGGGGCGGCGCTCGACAGCATCGCGTAGGGGGCCGACAGCACCGACGCCCAGGCGCAGCCGATGCCGACGATCGGGATCCACAGCAGCGCCGGGTCGTCGATCAGCACGAAGCCCAGGAAGCCGAGCGCGCCGAGCGCCAGGCACAGGGCGTGGCTGGCGCGGCGGCCGATGCGGGCGGCCAGGGCCGGCAGCATCAGCGCCCCGATCGCCGCGACGCCGTTATAGCCGGCGAACAGCACCCCCACCCAATCGGCGCCCTGGTTGTAGGCCGCGGAGGCGGCGTCCAGGGTGTGGTAGTGCCGCGCCGTCACCGCCGGCGTCGCGTAGATCCACATCGCGAACAGTCCGAACCAGGTGAAGAACTGCACCACCGCCAGCTGCCGCAGCACCCGCGGCATGTGCAAGATGTCCTCGACCACCTCGAGCACGCCGATCGAGACCTGGCCCCGGCGGCGCAGCCAGATCGCCGCCAGCTGCGCCGCCCCGAACCCGGCCGCCACCGCCGCCAGCACATGGATCTCCCGCCCCCAGTGGCCGATGACGGCCAGGACGCCGGCCAGCAGTCCGCCGATCGTCCAGAGCACGCCGCTCCGCAGCAGCACGACGGCCCCCTCCGCGGTCGGCGCCTGGTGGACGGGCGCGTCGGGAGCGTCAGCGAGGCTCTCGGGCGGATGCTCCCGGGTCGTGAACACGGTCCACAGCACCGCGGCCAACAGGCCGACCCCGCCGACATAGAAGGCCACGTGCACCGACCTTGGCAGAGCGCCCGGCGCCGCCTGGCCGGAGACCCCGAACCAGTGGGTCAGCGCCCAGGGCAGGGCCGAGGCGAACACCGCCCCGGCTCCGATGAAGAACACCTGCATGGCGAAGCCGGTGGTGCGTTGCTCCTCGGGCAGGGTGTCGGCGACGAAGGCCCGGAACGGCTCCATCGCCACGTTGATCGAGGCGCTGAGCACCCACAGCATCACGCTGGCGGCCCACACCGTCGGGGCGTTGGGCATCAGAAACAGCGCCACCGTCGTCAAGATCGCCCCGAACAGGATATAGGGGCGGCGGCGGCCGAGCGGGCCCCAGGTCTTGTCGCTCAGATGACCGATGATCGGCTGCACCAGCAGGCCGGTGGCCGGCGCGGCGATCCACAGAATGGCCAGCTCGTTGACGTCGGCGCCCAGGGTCTGAAAAATGCGGCTGGTGTTGACGTTCTGCAGGCCCCAGACGATCTGGACGCCGAACAGGCCGCAACACATGTTCCAGATTTGAAAAAAGGAAAGGCGCGCCTTTTTCATGTGCAGCGGGCCCGATACGGCTTCGCGGAAGACTTGGCGCTCACCTTGCAAAGGCTTCCTTTCAATGCATTAAGGTAGACCAAAGTGGTTTTCTGATTACTTGGACGCGATGGGCAGCGGCAGCAACAACAATACCACGCTTGAGGATCTGGCGAAGCTCGCGGGCGTTTCGGCGTCCACCGTCTCGCGCGCCCTCAACGACCATCCGTCGATCAGCACGCGCACCAAACAGCGGATCTGGGCGCTGGCCCACGAGCGCGGCTATCCGTTCCGCCGCTACATGCCGGCCGGACCGATCGGCTCCGAGGGCTCGATCGCCATCGTCACGCCGCGCACCCACGGCCGGCCGCTGCCCTTGTCCCACCCCTTCTTCCTCGAGTTGCTGGCCAGCATCGGCGAGGCCGCGCGCGACCGCGGCTGCGATTTCACCGTCAGCCACACGGCGCCGGCCTCCTACGAGGACCTGTTCCTGGCCACCACCACCAGCCGCGCCAACGGCGTCATCTTCCTGGGCCAGAGCACGCTGCACGAGGCCTTCAACCAGCTGGCCGACACCGAGGCGCGGTTCGTGGTCTGGGGGGCCCAGATGCAGGGCCAGAAATATTGCTCGATCGGCTCGGACAACGTGCTGGGCGGCCGGCGCGCGACGCTGCACCTGGCCAGGCTGGGCCGCAAGCGCATCGTCTTCCTCGGCGAAACCGAGCCCGAGGCCCTGCAGCGCCGCGGCGGCTATCTGGAGGCGCTGAAGGAAAGCGGCCTGGAGGTCGACAACGCCTTGATCGCGCCGGTCGATTTCGAGCTGGAATCGGCCGAGGCGGCGGTCAACGCCCTGGTGCGGCGCAAGGTGCCGTTCGACGGCATCGTCGCCTCCAGCGACCTGATCGCCCTGGGGGCCATCCGCGCCCTGCGGCGGGCCGGGGTCTCGGTGCCCGAGGACGTCTCGGTGGTCGGCTATGACGACATGCTGCTCAGCCGCCTCAGCACCCCGGCGCTCAGCACCATCAAGCAGGACACCTACAAGGCCGGGCGCCTGTTGGTGTCGCGGGTGCTCGACGCCACCGGCGACAATCGGCCCGAGCGCCTGGCCACCGACCTGATCATCCGCGAGTCGTGCGGCGGCTGAGGCCAGGCCCGCCTTAAGCCCCTACTCCCACTCGATCGTGCCGGGGGGCTTGGAGGTGACGTCATAGACCACGCGGTTGACGCCGCGGACCTCGTTGATGATCCGGGTGGCGCAGCGGCCGAGGACTTCCCAGGGGAATTCGAAGAAGTCGGCGGTCATGCCGTCGGTCGAGGTCACCGCGCGCAGGGCCAGGACATTCTCGTAGGTGCGGGCGTCGCCCATCACCCCGACCGTCTTCACCGGCAGCAGCACGGCGAAGGCCTGCCAGATCTTGTCGTAGAGGCCGGCCTTGCGGATCTCGTCCAGATAGATGGCGTCGGCCTGCTGCAGCACAGCCACCTTTTCGGGGGTGATCTCGCCGGGGATGCGGATGGCCAGGCCGGGGCCGGGGAACGGGTGGCGGCCGACGAAGGCCGGGGCCAGGCCCAGCTCGACGCCAAGGGCCCGGACCTCGTCCTTGAACAGCTCGCGCAGCGGCTCGACCAGCTTCAGCTTCATGAAATCGGGCAGGCCGCCGACATTGTGGTGGCTCTTGATCACCGCCGACGGGCCGCCGCGGGCCGAAACGCTCTCGACCACGTCGGGATAGAGCGTGCCCTGGGCCAGGAAGTCGGCCCCGTCGATCTTGG
>JAQGIN010000209.1 GCA_028291125.1 Caulobacter sp. | reverse complement strand
AAGCCCTTGGCGAAGGCCACCTCGCCGATCTGCCGCTGGAACACCGGCGCGCCGCCGACCCCATAGAACCGCACCATGCCGGTCTTGCCGCCGAAACTGCCCTTGCCGTTGACCAGGCCGCAGATCTTGCGGCCGTGGGTGGCCCACACCTGGCCCAGCTCCAGCGGCGCGCCCTGACGCAGCTTGGCGGCCAGGGCCCGGTTCAGCGCCGCCCACTCGGCCTGCAGCCCGGGCTTGGCGGCGGCGCGGTCGAAGCGGTCCTTGACCAGATGGGCGGCGAACAGCAGCGGCGCGGCGATCAGGAGGCCCACCACCAGCCGGCGAAACCACACCCAGCCGGGCGCGGTCGGCGGCTCGTAGGAGCCCAGGGCGTTCGCGCGTACAGCCATGCCGTCTCCTCATTTGATGGAGATCGACGGGATCACGAATGTAATTTACGGGCAAGCCGAAAGGCGCCGATCACCACCGGTCATCCCCCCGCCCGCCTTCCTCGCCCTTGGGTGAGCGAGGAAGGCAAACTTAAGTGGGCGAGTGGTCAGGGCGGCGCCGCGAGCCGCCAACCGCCCCTAGTCGGCGATCTGCATGACGAACACGCCCGGAAACTGCCGCTCGAACCGGCCCAGGGCCTGGGAGTCGAGGCGGGCCACCAGGCGCTGGCCGCCGTCGGTCTCCTCGTCGCGGGTCATCACCCGGCCGTGGCGATAGATCCAGGCCAGGGCCTCGCCGTCCTCGGCCGCCAGGCGCAGGGCCACCGGCGGCACGTCGTCGATCAGATCGGCGACCCGCTTCAGCAGCTCCAGGCAGCCCTCGCCGGTGACGGCCGAGACCACCGAGGCCCCGACGCGGCGGGCGCGGCCCTCGAGTTCCTCGCGGGCCTCGCCCTCGACCAGGTCGATCTTGTTCCAGACCTCGAGGATGGTCTTGCCGTCGTCCTCGGCCGTGACCTTCAGCTCGGCCAGCACCGTCTGGACATCGCGGGCCTGGGCGTCGGTGTCGGGATTGGAGACGTCGCGCACGTGCAGCACGATGTCGGCCTGCTGCACCTCCTCGAGGGTGGCGCGGAAGGCCTCGACAAGCTCGTGCGGCAGGTCGGAGATGAAGCCGACGGTGTCGGACAGGATGGCCGGCCGGCCGTCGGGCAGCTTCAGGGTCCGCAGGGTCGGATCCAGGGTGGCGAACAGCATGTCCTGGACCAGGACGTCGGCCTCGGTCAGCCGGTTGAACAGCGTCGACTTGCCGGCGTTGGTGTAGCCGACCAGGGCGACGGTCGGGTACGGCACCTTCTTGCGGGCCGAGCGGTGCAGGGTGCGGGTGCGGCGCACCTCGTCCAGTTCGCGCTTCAGCTTGAGGATGTTGTCGCGGATCAGGCGGCGGTCGAGCTCGATCTGGGTTTCGCCGGGGCCGCCGGTGTTGCCGGTGCCGCCACGCTGGCGTTCCAGGTGGGTCCAGGTGCGGACCAGGCGCGAGCGCTCGTAGTCCAGCCGCGCCAGTTCGACCTGCAGCTTGCCCTCGCGGGTGCGGGCCCGGCGGGCGAAGATCTCGAGGATCAGGCCGGTGCGGTCGACGACCTTGGCGTTGAGGCCCTTCTCCAGATTGCGCTGCTGGATCGGGGTCAGCTGGTCGTCGAACACCGCCACGTCGACGCCCTCGACCTCGCAGATCGCCGCGAACTCCTCGATCTTGCCCTTGCCGAACAGGGTGGCGGGGGTGATGGCGCGCAGGGGCGCGATCACCGTCTCGACCACGTTGAGGTCAAGGGCGAGGGCCAGGCCCACCGCCTCCTCGAGGCGCGCCTTGGGATCGCGCGCCTCGAGGGCGGACTGGCCGCGGGACGGCCGGACGGGATGGATGACCAGCGCCTTGAGGGCGGGCGCGGCGGTGTCGAAGGACTTGGAAGGGGTCTTGGTCAAACGCTCTCGGATCAATCGTCGGAGTCGGCGCTCGGCTCGTACAGTTGGACGGGCTGGGCCGGCATGATGGTGGAGATGGCGTGCTTATAGACCAGCTGGGACTGGCCGTCGCGACGCAACAGGACGCAGAAATTGTCGAACCAGCTGACCACGCCCTGCAGCTTGACGCCGTTGACCAGGAAGATCGTCAGCGGCGTCTTCGACTTGCGCACGCTGTTCAGGAAGGTGTCCTGAAGGTTTTGTTTTTTTTCGGCAGACATGGGGATTCCCCTCTTATTGTTCCGGAGGGCCACACGCCCCCCACACAAACAAGTTCACGTTAGAACATTTTCCGCCGAAAAGGATGACTGTCCGGCAAAGAAAAAGCCCCCGGATGGTTAGCCGCGGCCAATTTCTCCAGCCTGCTTAAATGGCGGTCGCCCGCGCCTTTTCAATATAGAGCCGGCGAAGTCGCGTCGCTCTCGGTCCGGGGACGCCGTCGCCGACTGGCGCGCCGTCGACGCTGACGATCGGCAGCACCAGACTGCCCGCCCCGGTGATGAAGGCTTCCTTGGCCGCCTTGGCCTCGGCCACGGTGAACGGCCGCTCGCTGACCGGCAGGCCGGCCTCGCCGATCACCTGCATCAGGGTGGTGCGGGTGACGCCGCGCAGGATATTGGCCTGGGTGTCGCGGGTGCGCAGCACGCCGTCGGCGTCGACGATCCAGGCGTTGGACGAGGCCCCCTCGGTGACCAGGCCCAGCTCGTCGACGAACCAGGCCTCGACCGCCCCGCGCTCGCGGGCCGCCTGCTTGGCAAGGGCGTTGGGCAACAGGCCGATCGACTTGATGTCGCAGCGGCTCCAGCGGGTCTCCGGCACGGTGACCACACCGGCCCCCTTGGCGGCCTTGGCCTCGGCGGCGGCGCGGTCGACCGACTTGGCGGTGATCACCACCGCCGGCGGGACCGGCGGGTCGGGGAAGGCGTGGTCGCGGCGGGCGACGCCGCGGCTCACCTGCAGATAGACCAGGCCCTCGCGCACCTTGTTGCGGCGGATGGCTTCGCCCAGCACCAGGGTCAGGGCCGCCCGACCCATCGGATGGGCGATGCGCAGTTCGTCGAGGCTGCGCCACAGGCGGGTGA
Source organism: Caulobacter sp. (assembly GCA_028291125.1). GTDB lineage: Bacteria > Pseudomonadota > Alphaproteobacteria > Caulobacterales > Caulobacteraceae > Caulobacter. The sequence continues at coordinate 1,370 of JAQGIN010000209.1, read as the reverse complement.
AGTGGCCGTCGGCGTCGGCCAGCTTGCCGTCGAACACCGCCCACACCTCATAGACCCCGTCGGCCAGCTGATAGCCGCGGTCCTCGATGTGCACCGCCGCCTGGCCATGACGCACGAAGCGGCCGTTCACATAGGCGTAGCGCGACATTACTCGTCCTCTTCGACGCGGACGCCGGCCAAGCCCAGCGACTTGAGCTTGCGGTGCAGGGCCGAGCGCTCCATGCCGATGAAGGTGGCGGTGCGCGAGATGTTGCCGCCGAACCGCAGGATCTGGGCGTTGAGATATTCGCGCTCGAACAGTTCGCGGGCCTCGCGCAGCGGCAGGGCGATGATCCGTTCGGCCCCGATGGCCCCGGCATGGCCGCTGGCTGGCTGGTCGGCGGCGGTCAGCATGTCGGCGGTGATCAGGTCGCCCGGCTCGCCGGTGGCCAGGATCAGCATCCGCTCGACGTTGTTGCGCAGCTGGCGGACATTGCCCGGCCAGGCCTGGACCTGCAGGGTGGCCAGGGCGTCCTCGCCCAGCCGCCGGCGCGGCATGCCGGTGGCGTCGCTGATCCGCTCGATGAAGAAGCCGATCAGCTCGGGAATGTCCTCGCGGCGCTCCGACAGGCCCGGCACCCGCACCGGCACCACGTTGAGGCGATGGAACAGGTCCTCGCGGAAGCGGCCGGCGGCGATCTCGTCGCGCAGCTCGCGCGAGGTCGAGGAGATCACCCGCACGTCGACCTGGACGTCGGAATCGCCGCCCACCCGCCGGAACCGCTGCTCGACCAGCACCCGCAGGATGCGGCTCTGGGTCTCGCGCGGCATGTCGGCCACCTCGTCGAGATAGAGGGTGCCGCCGTGGGCGCGTTCGAACACCCCGATCTTGCGCGGCCGGCCGCCCTCGCCTTCCTCGCCGAACAGCTCGACGTCGAGGCGTTCGGGGGCCATGCCGGCGGCGCTGACCGCGACGAATTCGTTGCGGGCCCTCGTGCTGGAGGCGTGGATCAGCCGCGCCACCAGCTCCTTGCCCGAGCCGGGCGGGCCGGCGACCAGCACCCGGCTGTTGGCCGGGGCGACCTTGGCGATCAACTGGCGCAGGGCCTGGGCGGCGGCCGAGCGGCCCATCAGGCCGTCGGAGGTGAAGCTCTGGGCCCGCAGCCGGCGATTCTCGCGCTTCAGGCCCGCCGCCTCCAGCGCCCGTTCGACCACCAGCAGCAGGCGGTCGGACTTGAACGGCTTTTCGAGGAACTCATAGGCCCCGCGCTTGATGGCGCTGACCGCGGTCTCGATATTGCCGTGGCCGGAGATCATGATCACCGGCAGGTCGGGGTCGAGGGTCTTGACCATGTCGAGCAGCTCCAGCCCGTCCATGCCGCCGCCCTGCA
>JAQGIN010000198.1 GCA_028291125.1 Caulobacter sp. | reverse complement strand
CAGCGCCACCCGCGCGGCCCCGGTGAGCGTCGCCAGGTCGATGGTCAGCACCGGCTCCAGCTCGCCCGCCCGGGTCAGCGCGTCGGCCAGGATCAGCCGGCCCTCGGCGTCGGTGTTGCCGACCTCGATGGTCAGGCCCTTGCGGGAGGCCAGCACGTCGCCCGGCCGCATGGCGTCGCCGGAGATGGCGTTCTCCACCACCGGCGTCAGCACGGCGAGCCTGACGGGCAGCTTGGCGGCCATGATCATCCGCCCGAGCGCCAGCGCGTGGGCCGCGCCGCCCATGTCCTTCTTCATCAGCCGCATGCCCGACGACGGCTTGATATCCAGCCCGCCGGTGTCGAACACCACGCCCTTGCCGACGATGCAGACCAGCGGCTTGCCGGCGTCACCCCAATTGATCTCGATCATGCGCGGCGCCCGGCTCGGGTCGGCGGCGCGGCCGACGGCGTGGACCGCCGGATAGTTGGCCTCATGCAGGTCGTCGCCGACGATCACGCTGATCTGCGCCCCATACTGCTCGGCGATCTCGCGGGCGATGGTCTCGATCTGCAGCGGCCCCATGTCGTTGGCCGGGGTGTTGATCATGTCGCGGGCCAGGGCGCAGGCGTGGGCCATGGCCGTCACCTCGGCGACGTCGACGCCCTCGGCGGCCACCAGCCGCGGCGCGCCGGCGTCGCCGCGCGGCCGGTAGCGGTCGAAGCGATAGGCGCCCAGGGCGAAGGCCAGGGCCACCTGGTCGGGGGCCAGGTCGGCCGGACAGGAGGCGATGCGGTAGTCGCCGGTCGGCAGCTTGGCCGGCAGGGCGCGGAAGGTCATGGTGTCGGCGGCCCCCGGCGCGCCGAGGCCGAACAGCACCCGGTCGACGGCCCCCTCCGGGGTCGGCACCACCAGGGTCTGGCCAGCCTTGGCCTTGAACTCGCTGAGGGCGGCGAAGGCGGTGACGAAGCCCGGCCGCGCCGCCAGGAAGGCCGCCAGCTCGGTCTCGAGCAGGGCGTGGACGGCGATGACGCCGCCGTCGGCCTTGGCCAGGATGGGATCCGACATGGTCGCTGCCCTTCGCGCTTTATGCTTAACGATTCCTTGAGGGCCGACGGCGATGCTGCGGTGTCCTCGGAGACTCGCCCTGTCATGTGTCGCATGCGCGCCCTCGCCGCAACCGTTCTCGCCCTGACCGCCTCGAGCGCGCCAGCCTGGGCGGCCGACCGCGCCGCGCCACCCGCCGCGACGGCCGCCGTTTCCGCCGCCCCGCGCAAGGCTGGTCCGACCGAACGGCTGGAGGCCCAGAGGCTGGATCCGCTGGCCCGCGCCGCCTTTTGGGCGCGCGAGGTCGAGGCCGACGCGCGCGACGTCCAGGCCAGCCTGAGCCTGGCCCAGGCCCTGCGCGGCCTCGGCCGCTATGACGACGCCGCCGCCGCCGCCGAACGGGTGCTGGTGATGTCGCCCGACAACGAGGACGCCCTGCTCGAATCGGCCCGCGCCCATCTCGGCGGCGGCCAGGGTTTCTACGCCATCGAACCGGCCCGCCACGCCGCCGCCCTGGCCCCGACCGACTGGCGGCCAGTGTCGCTGCTGGGCGTGGCCTACGAGCAAGCCCAGCGTGACGACGAGGCGCTGGCCGCCCACCGCCGCGCCGTGGCCCTGGCCCCCGATCAAGCCGCGCCGGCCGCCAACCTGGCCCTCTACCTGGCCGGCCATGGCGATTTGGCGGGGGCCGAGACCCTGTTGCGCAAGGCCGTCACCCTGCCAGGCGCCTCCATCCAGGTGCGCCAGAACCTGGCCCTGGTCGTCGGCCTGCAAGGCCGTCTGGCCGAGGCCGAGGCCCTGGCCCGCCAGGATCTGCCGCCGGAGTCGGTGGACAACAACCTGGCCTGGCTGCGCGCCGCCACCAGCCAGGCCGCGCCGACCCGCTCGTGGGACGCCCTGAAGGTCGGCGGCTAGGCCCGCTCGCCTCAGTGCTTCATCACATCCTGGATGTTGATGATCGCCGAGCCGAGGATGACCACGAACAGCACCGGCAGGAAGAACAGGATCATCGGCACGGTCAGCTGGGCCGGCAGGGCCGAGGCCTTCTTCTCGGCCGCCGACAGCCGCAGGTCGCGGTTCTCCTTGGCCATCACCCTTAGGGCCGAACCCAGCGGCGTGCCGTAGCGCTCGGCCTGGATCATCGCCGTCGCCACCGAGCGCACGCCCTGATGGTTGGTGCGCTTGGCCAGGCCCTCATAGGCCAGGCGGCGGTCGGGCAGGTAGCTGAGCTCGGCGGTGAGCAGCGACAGCTCCTCGGCCAGTTCGATCGAGGCGCCGCCGATCTCGGCCGCGACCTTCTGGATGGCGGCTTCGACCGACATGCCGCTCTCGACGCAGATCAGCAGCAGGTCCAGCGCGTCCGGAAAGGCGGCGACAATCGATTCGCGCCGCTTCTGGGCGATGTTGCTGATGTAGAGATTGGGCGCGTAGTAGCCGATGGTCATGGCCGCGACGCAGGCGGTGAGCCTCTGCACCCCCAGCAGGCCGAAGTCGTTGACCCCGTACAGATAGACGAAGACCACCAAGGCGAAGGCGAACGGCGCCACCAGGCGGAAGAAGTAGAAGGTGGTCACCGGCCGCGGGCCGCGGAATCCGGCCTGGGCCAGCTTGTCGACCACCTTGGGATCCTCCAGCAACCGCGACAGCTGCAGGCGGTCGACCACCCGCTTGTAGAGGCCGCCATCGGCTTGCCGCAGTCCCGCCGCCGCCGGCCCCTTGGCCAGGGCGTCCAGCGAGCGGCGGCGCAGCACCTCGCGCCGCTCGGCCACGGATTTGAGCCGCGCCTCCAGGCCGTCGCGGTTCATCAGCGGCGAGGCCAGGGTGACGATGGTGGCGAACACCACCAGGGCGATGAAGGCCGAGAACAGGGTGTTGGGGTCGGTCAGGGTGGCGACGAGGTCCATGCGATCGCCTCTCTAGAACCGGAAATTGATCATCTTGCGCATCACCAGGATGCCGATGGTCATCCAGACGCCGCTGCCCAGCAGCATCAGATGGCCACGCGGATCGGTGAACAGCGGCTTCATGTAGTCGGGGGCGGTGACGGAGATCAGCACCACCACGGCCGGCGGCAGGCAGCCGATGATCACCGCCGAGGCGACGGCCTCGGCCGACAACGCCTTGATCTTCTCGTGCATCAGCCGCCGCGACCGCAGCACCAGCGACAGATTGGCCAGGGCCTCGGCCAGGTTGCCGCCGGTCTTGGCCTGGATGGCCAGGACGATGGTGAAGAACCGCAACTCCGAGGTCGGCATGCGCTCGTACATCCGCTCCAAGGCCTGATCCATGCTCATGCCCATGCCGGTGTTCTCGGTCAGGCTGCGGAACTCGCCGGCCAGGGGTTCCTGGCACTCCTTGCCGATCACCTTCAGGCAGTCGTGCACCGGCAGGCCCGAGCGGATGCCGCGCACCAGGATGTCGACGGCGTCGGGAAAGGCGCTGGTGAACCGCCGAGTCCGCGCCCGGGCCAGGAGGCCGACCACCCAGCGCGGCAGGCCGCCGCCGGCGGCGAAGGCCCCGCCCAGGGCGAGCAGCGGGCTCTGGCCGAAAAGCAGCAGGACAGCGGCCACCACCAGGCTGATCACGCCGCTGACGATCCAGAACGGCCGGGCGCTGTCGCCCAAGCCCGCCTGGCGCAGGCGCGCGGCGATGGTCAGCGAGGCCTTCTTCTGACGCCGATCCTGTTCCTTGAGGACCTTGAGAATCTGTTTGCGGCGGGCGTCGGGGGTGTTGGCCACCGCCTTGGCCTGGGCGGCGACGGTCTCCGGGCTGAGCCGCACCAGGGCGTGGGCGCGCTTGGCGGCCCGGGTTTCGCCCGACTCGCCGCCGGCCAGGGCCCAGCCGAGGCCGGCGATGGTGATGAAGCCCAGCACGGCGGCGAGGATGACCAGCATCGCCCTATTCCGCCGCGTCGAGGGCTTCGGCCAGTTCGCGCTCGAGACCGTAATAGCGGGCCCGATCCCAGAACCGCGGCCGGGCGATGCCGGTGGACCGGTGACGGCCAATCACATTGCCGCGCTCGTCCTCGCCGGTGATGTCGTAGACGAACAGGTCCTGGGTGACGACGACGTCGCCCTCGAGCCCGACCACCTCGGTGATGTGGGTGATGCGGCGGCTGCCGTCGCGCAGGCGGGCGGCCTGGATGATGACGTCGACCGAGCCGACGATCATGTCCTTGATGGTCTTGGACGGCAGGCCGTAGCCGCCCATGGTGATCATGCTCTCGACCCGACCGATCGCCTCGCGCGGGCTGTTGGCGTGCAGGGTGCCCATCGAGCCGTCGTGGCCGGTGTTCATCGCCTGCAGCAAATCGAAGGCCTCGGGGCCGCGCACCTCGCCGACGATGATCCGCTCGGGACGCATGCGCAGGCAGTTCCTGACCAAGTCGCGCATGGTGATCGCCCCCTGGCCTTCCAGATTGGCGGGCCGGGTTTCCAGGCGGACGACATGCGGCTGCTGCAGCTGCAGCTCGGCGGCGTCCTCGCAGGTCACCACCCGCTCGGTGGGGTCGATGAAGGCGGTCAGGGTGTTGAGCAGGGTGGTCTTGCCCGAACCGGTGCCGCCCGAGATGATGACGTTGCAGCGGCAGGCCCCGATCACCCCCAGCACCCGCGCCCCTTCCGGACTGATCGAGCCATACTCGACCAGGGTCTTCATGGTCAGCTTGTCGCGGCGGAACTTGCGAATGGTCAGGGTGGGGCCGTCCAGCGCCAGCGGCGGGGCGATGACATTGACGCGGCTGCCGTCCGGCAGGCGGGCGTCGCAGATCGGCGAGCTCTCGTCGACGCGGCGACCGACCTGGCTGACGATCCGCTGGCAGATGTTCATCAGTTGCTGGTTGTCGCGGAACCGCACATTGGTCAGCTGCACCTTGCCGCCGACCTCGATGAACACCCGGTTGGCGCCGTTGACCATGATGTCGGCGATGTCGTCGCGGGCCAGCAGCGGCTCGAGCGGGCCGTAGCCGAGCACGTCGTTGATGATGTCGGAGACCAGGTGCTCCTGCTCCGACACCGACATCGAGACGTTCTTGATCGCCACCAGTTCGGCGACGATGTCGCTGATCTCCTCGGCCGCCGCCTTTTGGTCCAGCTGGGCCAGCTGCGACAGGTCGATGGTGTTGAGCAGGGCGTTGAAGATCGTGGTCTTGGTGGCGTGGTAGTAGTCGCTCTGTTCACGGACGATCTGAGTGGTCGCGCCGCCGGTCTCGGCGATCCGGCGCGTGGCCTGGCCGGCGGCGGCGCCCAGCGGCGGCGACGGCGCGGCGGCGGCGGGCTTGGCGGCCTTGGGGCTGACGACGATCGCCGCCTCGGCCTCGGCCGGCGGCGCGGCCGGACGACCCGGGGCGAGAGTCTGGTCGCGCTTGCCGAACACGCCCTAGGCCTTGCGGAACAGGCCCGAGAAGAGCGAGCTCTTCTGGACCGGCGGCGGCTCGCGCCGACTGATCAGCCGGGCGAGGTGATCGACCCCCTCGGCGGCCTTCGATCTCGGGGCCACCTCGGCGATCATCTGGCCGTTGTTGGCGGCCAGGCCGAAGGTCTTGGCGTCGAACGGCAGCACCAGGGACGGCGGCACGCCCAACGCCTCGCCGAAATCTTTGACCGGGATCTCCGGACGGCCCGGCACGCCGACCTGGTTGAGCACCAGCCGCGGCGGCACGTCGTTGGGCCGGGCCTCGCGCACCAGATCGATGATGTTCTTGGCGTTGCGCAGCGAGGCCAGGTCGGGCGTCGCCACCACCACCAGGTCGTCGGAGCCGACCAGCACCTTGCGGCTCCAGGTCGTCCAGACGTGCGGCAGGTCGAGGACCACGAACGGCGCCGCGCCGCGGATCCGGTGCGTCACCTCCTCGAAGGCGTCGCTGCCGATGTCGTAGTCCTGCTCCAGGTTGGCCGGGGCGGCGAACAGCGACAGCCGCTCGCCGCAGCGGACCATCATCCGGTCCATCAACACCGAATCCAGCCGGTCGGGCTGCGACAGGGCGTCGGCCACGCCCTGCAGCGGGTCTTGGTTGAAATCGAGGCCGGCGGTGCCGAAGGCCAGGTCGAGATCGACGATCACCGTCGCCGCCTGCATCCGTTCGGCTATCGACCAGGCGAAGTTGTGGGCCAGGGTCGAGGCCCCCACCCCGCCCTTGGCGCCGACGAAGGCGATCTGCCGGCCGACGAACGGGGCCGACGGGTCGGCGTAGAGATTGGCCACCGCCTGGATGATCGACAGCGGGCCGAGCGGCGGAGTCAGATAGTCGCTGACGCCGCGGCGGATCAGCTCGCGATACAGGGCGATGTCGTTGGCCTGGCCGATCACCACCACCTTGGTGCCGGCGTCGCAGACCTGGGCCAGGGCGTCGAGCTGGGCCAGCAGCCGCGGCGCGTCGTCGAGGCTCTCGACCAACACCAGCGAAGGCGTCGACTGGGTCTGGTAATGGATGACGGCGGCGTCCAGGCCGCCTGTCCGCACCACAGTCGAGGCCCGGGCCATGCGGCGGTCGGCCCCGGCCCGCTCGACCAGGTCGGCGGTCTGGGCCTTGGCGCAGAAGGCGTGCAGGGTGATGCGCGGGACATTGACCTCGCCCAGGGCCGCCTCGGCTCCGGCGATCATCTCGTGCACGGGATTGGCGCGGGGCCCGGCGGCCGGCCGGCCGAGCGGGTCGGCCGGAGCGACGGCGATCCCGGGCGGCCGGGCCGGCGGGAAGGCGGCGAACGGATCCTCCGCCGGCTCGGTCGGCGGCCAAGCCTCGGCCGGCGCTTCGCCGTCGGCGGCGAAGGCCAGGTCGAAGGGATCGTGGTCGAGCGGATGCGTCGCCATCAGGGAATGGTCCTGGAGACCGTGCCGACCGCCTGCTCGTCGCGCGCCGACGAGGTCACCTCGCCGCGACGATATTTGCCGATCACCACGTCGCGGCGTCCGGCGTCGACCGGCGTGCTGTCACGCGGCCGTTCGAGATCCTGGGGATTGGCCACCTGGGCGGCGATATTGGCGGTGACCGCGCAGCCGAAATTGCTCATCGGGGCATTTTCGCGCGTCGCCGTCAGATTCTCCCACGCCAGGCCGCAGGTCGGGGTCTGGACGTGATAGCGCACGAAGCCGATCCGCAGCGGCGGGTCGCTCGGGATGGCGACGACCGGACCGTCGGCGGCGGCGGCGTCATAGCCGACGATCCGAACCCGTTCGGCCGGCGCGCCGTAGGCGATCAGGCGTTCGCGGGCGATGATCGCCATGCGCCGGGCGGTGGCGACCTGGGGGCCTTCGAGCGGCGCGCTGACCACGATCTCGCGAGCGTCCTCGATCAACCAGCGAACGACCAGATCCTCCAGCGCCCGCGATTGCGCGCCGGACAGGCCGCCGGCGTGCACCGCCAGGCGGATCTCGTCGGGCTGGCCGGTCACCTTGGTCCGCGTCGACCACTGCTCGGTCGGCGTGGCGGCCAGGGCCTGGGCGGGGTCTTGCGACGCGGCCTCGATCGCGGCGCAGGCCGAGAGGGCGCCGAGGGCGGCGACCGCGAGGGCGGCGAGGATCGGCCGATGTCGGATCATGCTCACGCCCTCACTCGATCACGTAGCCGACCGGGCCCTGATAGGCGCGCCCGGCATTGGCCCCGGCCGGAGCCTTGACCACCTTGTTGAGCCGGCCCAGCAGCACGGTGCTGACGTCGCCGGCGATCTCCAGCCCGTCGGCCGGGGTCTGTAGATCCTGCGGCCGGGTCGGGTCGACGATGTAGGGGGTGACGATAATCACCAGTTCGGTCTCGCCGTTGAGATAGTCACGCGAGCGGAACAGGGTGCCCAAAACCGGCAGGCTGGTCATGCCCGGGACGGCGTCGATGGTCTGCTTGCTCTGCTGCTGCAGCAGGCCGGCGATCATCAGCGAGCCGCCCGATGGCAGCTCGACCGTGGTCTCGGCCCGGCGGACGCTGAGGCCCGGAATGGTCAGGACAGCCGAGCCGCCGCCGGAGGACAGGGTGAAGGCGCCCAGATTGCTGAGTTCGGAGACCTCGGTCGACAGCTTCAGCGAGATCCGCCCGCCCGACAGCACGATCGGCGTATAGCCCAGGCCCACCCCGTAGGGTTTGAACTCGATGGAGATGCGACCGGTCTGGTCGCGGCCGACCGGCACCGGAAACTCGCCGCCGACCAGGAACTTGCCGGCCTCGCCGGACACCGCCGTCAGGCTGGGCTCCGACAGGATGCGCATCAGGCCGGTGCGTTCGAAGGCCTGGACCACGGCGCTGGCGCTGTCGCCGCTGCCGCCGACATGACGGACGCCGCCGGTGGCGCCGCCCACCAGGCTGTTGTTGACCCCGAAGGTTGGGGCTAGGCCGAAGACGAACTGGGTGTCGTTGAGCCGGCCGAGCGCGGCGTTGAGATTGAAACCCAGCTGCTTGATGATCGAGCGCTGCACCTCGACGATGCGCACCTTGAGCATCACCTGGTCCTTGCCGGCGATGGACAGCATGTTGAGCACGTCCTCCGGCTTGGCCACGAAGCGGGAGGCGATCTGCGAGGCCTTCTCGGAATCGCCGGCGGTCATCACCAGCCCGGTGAGAATGACGCTGTCGCGCACCGGTTCGACGGCGATGCGGGCGTTGGGCAGCACCCGCCGCAGGGTGTCGGCCAACACCTCGGTGTCCTGGGCGACGCGGATGTCGAGCGACAGGATCTTGCGGCCCGCCCCGTCGAAGAACACCGCGTCGGTGGAACCGCTGGCCACGCCCAGCACATGGATGCGGCGCGGCGTGCGCAGCACGGCGTCGGCCACGGCCGGATTGGTCACCAGCACGTCGCGGACGTCGACCGGCAGTTCGACGATCGCCGACTTGCCGCGCGGCAGCTCCAAGGTGCGGCTGCCCGCGCCCGCCGTCAGGTCGACGCGCAGCACCATGTCGGCCTCGCGGGGCGCCGGCGTCGTCGTGGCGCGGGCGGCCGGCCGCCAGGCGTGGGTGGCCCCGCGCACCGGACCGTCGGCCTGAGCCCCGCCCACGGTGGCCAAGGTCGCGGCCAGAACGAGCGGGAGAAGCCGACGCCAACGGATCATGGACCCACCGCCAGGCTGGTGGTCTGGCCGCCGCGATTGACGCGCACCAGGGTGGCGTCCTCGGGCGACGACAGTCCCGACGGCGCGCCCAGGTCGGTATAGGCCCGCAGCGACAGGGTCACCGGTCCGACGGCCTTGGCCCGGGTCAGGGCCTCGGCGTCCTGCGCCCCGACCTCGAGGGTGGCGGTGGCGGCGACCATGGCCTTGGCGTCCTTGCCCGCCGTCGTGCTCTGGTCGAGGGCCAGGACGCGGACATTGCGCAGCACCGTCTCGGCGATCATGACCTTGCGGTTCTGGCCGCCTTCGCCACCGCCCTCCGTTTCGTGGCTTTGCAGCACGTCGACGCGGTCGCCCGGCAGGATGAAGCCGCCGGCGGCGGTCTCGGTGGTGATCGCCACCGACATCGCCCGCTTGCCCGGCTGCAGCACCACCGACAGGTAGCCGCCTTCGCCGCCACGCACGATCTTGCGGGCGGTGATCGGCTCGCCGGCCAGGATCGGGTCGCGAACGATCGCGCCCTCGACGGCCTTTTCGGGGCTGACGCCGCCGATCATGTCGCCGGCCGCCACGGCCACGGCCTGGGCGGCCCCCTTGGCGGATTGAACCGCGCTGGTCGCCGCCGCCGGCGCGGCGCCGTTGGTGATGAAGGCGGGATTGACGGCGTCCGACGGCCAAGTCTGCCAGGCGACATCGCCGACCGCCAGCCGCGCGCCGATCGCCAGGTCGCGCTTGGCCACCAGCACCAGGGTCATCGGCTTGCCGCTGGTCTGGGCCACCGCCTCCGATTCGGGCGCGGCCTTGCCCTTTAAAACGTGCTGCACCACCACGGCCAGGCCGATGGCCGAGACGGCGGCGATCAAGACGATCATGATGCGGGCGGGATTCATACGCGACTACGGTCTCTGGCGGGTGCGATGGAAGCCGGCGGACACGCCGTCCCCAGAGCCGCTCGCATGGAATATCGATCGGCCGTTCCGGGCCGGGGTCATGCTGGCGTTGACATGGTTAACGCCGACTAAAAGGTTCGGGCGGAGCGGCGGGTTTTCTCGTCTGCGACCTTGAGTCGCGTCAGGCGAACAGGCCCGCCGCCAGGGCGCCCTGCGGGAAGGCGGCCAAGGCGCCGATGGCGATAGCGACGCCGTAGGGGATGTCGCCGCCCGGCGCCGCCAAACGGCGGATCCAGGCCGGGCTTCCGGCCAGGGCCGGCTCCACCCAGGCCGACCTCAGGGCCAGGAGAAGCAGGGTCAGGGCGCCGCCGGCCAGGCCGGTGGCCAGGAGGAACGGCAGCACGGCCGGCCAGCCCAACCACAGGGCGCAGGCCGCCAGCAGCTTGGCGTCGCCGCCGCCGACCCAGCCGGCCGCGAACATGCCCATGCCGACGATCAGGCCAGCGGCCCCGACCGCGACGCCCAGTCCGATCGTCGCCAACGGTGCGCCCGCCGCCAGGGCCGCCGGCAGGAAAGCGGCCGCCAGGGCGCCGGAAATCCAGTTGGGAATGGTGAAGCTGGTGACGTCCCTCAGCGCCGCGATGATCGCCAGGGCGGGAAGGACGAACAGCAGGGCGAGCGAAAGGGCGTGCATGGCGATCCGACCGTGGGCGTCGACGCCATCCTGCCGGCGGCGCGTGAAGCAAGGGTTTCCGCGGACAAAGAAAAAGGGCCGCGGCGTTTCCGCCGCGGCCCTCGTCGTCAGAACCGCGATCGCGGTTCGGTCTTCGGACTACTAGCCCAGCGAGGTGACGATGCTCTGGAACTTCGCAATCAAGCCGCCACCGAGGGCGGTGAAGGCCGTGACGATGGCGGCGGCCATCAGGGCGACGATCAGGCCGTATTCGATGGCCGTGGCGCCGGATTCATCGTTCAAGAAGCGGGTGACAAATTTCGACATGACTTAATCTCCTAGCCAACAACTTTGAAGTTAGGGCCCCAAGTCACCGCGACTCGTTCTCCCCAGAAAGCACGGACAACTTCCCGCATCACGCTTAATTGCCAGTAAACCCCGGTAGTTACGTTTCAATATTTCTATGGTTTATTTTGATTTATCATTATGTGCTTTTAACTATACCGCATTTTTCCGCCAGAAATCCTTTATACCATAAGGATTCTGACGAAAGCTTGGCCGTGGCTGCTCGGGCGGCTTAGGACTTTATTGACCATTCGCGCCGACTCTGACGCCCAACCGCCGCTTCGCCGGAACGATCATGCGCCGCCTGCCGCTCGCCCTCGCCGCCGTTCTGAGCCTCTCGGCCGCCGCCGCCCACGCCCAGACGCTGTCGATTCCGGCGGGACAGACGGCGCGACTGGCTCTGGCCGCGCCGGTCCGCGACATCATCATTGGCGACCCGCTGGTCGCCGACGTCAGCCTCATCAATAGGCGCACCCTGGTGGTGCTGGGCAAGAAGGCGGGGTCGACCTCGATCTCGGCTTTCGCCGCCGACGGCCGCGCCTTGATCGATCGCAAGGTGGTGGTTTCCGGCAGCCTGGACGGCGCGGTGACCGTCAGCCGCGGCGCGGTGACCTCGGCCTATGCCTGCGGCGACCGCTGCGCCAAGCTCGACGACGGGACCGCGGCCCCGACGGTCGACGCGGCGCCCCGCCCCTGACGGGCCGCCCTTAACGCCAAGTCTTAAACCGAAGTTTAGGGACCCGCACCCAAGGTGGCGCCGTCTCGTCACCGGGACTCCGTCGGACCGCTCCATCATGGCCAAGACTCGCAAAGGCGCGCGCCCCCTGCCGATCCGGTTCGCCGCCGATCGTCGCGGCGCCACGGCCGTCGAATTCGCCCTGGTGGCCGCGCCCTTCCTGCTGCTGCTGTTCGCCCTCCTCGAACTGGGCATGGTGTCCCTGGTCTCGATCACGCTCGAGAACGCCGTCCTCGACGAGAGCCGCAAGATCCGCACCGGCCAGATCCAGAGCACGACCGTCACCGCCAGCGGCTTCAAGGACGGGGTGTGCGGTCAGATGAGCTGGCTGACCAGCCGGTGCGACGGCGCGCTGAGCATCGACGTGCGGTCCTTCACCACCTTCGGCCCCTCCCAGACGGCGTTCAAGGCCGCGCGGCCGGCCGTCCCTTGCTGGGACACCGGCGGCCCGGGCTCGGTGGTGCTGGTGCGCGCCTACTACACCTGGCCGCTGATCACGCCCCTGATGCAGACCGGCCTGCAGAGCGCCGACGGCAAGCGGGTGATCACCGCCGCCACCGCCTTCGCCAACGAGCCCTACACCGACACCACGGTCGCGCCGTCATGCTGACCGCGCGCCAACCCCGCCGCCACGCCGGATTCTGGCGCGACCGCCGCGGCGTCTCGGCCGTGGAGTTCGCCCTGATCGTGCCCGTGATGCTGCTGCTCTATTGCGGCCTGGCCGAACTGACCCAGGCGCTGATGGCCCAGCGGCGGCTGAACCAGGTCACCTCGGCGATCGGCGATCTGGTGGCCCAGACCGGCCAGGTCGACACCAACCGGCTCAACGACGTGTTCCTCATCGGCCAGATGATCATGGCCCCGTTCCCGACCGCGACGCTGCGGCTGTGCGTGGTCAGCGTCACCGCCGACGCCAATGGCAAGGCCACGGTCGACTGGGCCGGGCTCGACAACGCCCCGACCAACTGCCCCAAGCAGGGCGACGTGGTCACCGACATCCCGGTCGGGGTGCTGGCCGCCAGCCAGAGCGTGATCATGTCGCGCGGCAGCTACGTCTACGACTCGCCGATCAAGTTCATCCTGCCGACCGCCACGGCGATGAAACGCACCTTCTATCTGCGGCCGCGCAAGGCCGGCACGGTGGTGAAGGTCAACTAGACCACGGCCGCCAGCCGCGCCACCAGGGCGTGGCCCGCCGTGTCCCGCCCCGCCCACGCCGCCGGCCGCACGCCGATCAGGCTGTTGGTCAGGAACACCGCCTCGGCGGCGTCGAGGGCGTCGAGCGGCGCCGCCGTCTCCTCGACCGCGGCCCCTAGGGCCCGGGCCGCCACCAGTACTCGCGCCCGCGTCAGGCCGGCCAGCACGCCGCAATCCAGGGCCGGGGTGAACAGCCGACCGTCGGCGACCCAGAACAGATTGGCCGCCGCCGCGCAGGCCAGCTCGCCGCGATTGTTCAGCATCACCGCCTCGTCGGCGCCGGCGGCCCGCGCCTGCGCCCGCGCCAGGACATTGTCGACATAGGCCAGGGTCTTCAGCCGCGCGGCCGGCGAGCCTTCGTTGCGGCGGACGGTGGCGGCGACCAGCCGGACGGACCCGGCCGGGACCGTCGCCGACGCGGCGGTGGCGACCAGGCGCGGGACCGGCCCGGCGGGGCGGTCGAGCCCCCGGCCGCCGGAGCCGGCGGTCAGGGTCAGGCGCACGGCGGCGCGGCCCGATTCCAGGCCGACAAGCGCCGCGTCGCATCGCCGCCGCGCCTCGGTCCGGTCGGGTGTCGGCAGGCCGAGGACCGCGCAGCCGGCGGTCAGGCGGTCCAGATGGTCGTCCAGCCGCGCCATGGCGCCGTCGACCGCCAGCAGGGTTTCGAACAGGCCGTCGCCCAGCAGCAGGCCGCGATCGTCGAGGGGAATCATCGGGCGGGATCTCCGGGAGCGGCTTGGGTGAGGGCGCGGGCCAAGGCGGCGATCTTGGCCTCGGTCTCCAGGCGTTCGGCGCGCGGATCGCTGTCGGCGACGATCCCCGCCCCGGCCCGGGCCTCGAACCGCCAGCCGTCTTCGTCGCGCGTGAAGCCGACGGTGCGGATCAGCACGCTGGACTCGAAGGCCCCGTCGACCCCGGCCCAGAACAGCGACCCGCAATAGGGACCGCGGGGGGGCTCCAACTCGGCGATCACCTTCATCGCCTGGACCTTGGGCGCGCCGGTGATCGAGCCGGGCGGGAAGGCCGCGCGCAGCAGGTCGGCGGCGGTTCGCCCCGGGGCGAGACGGGCGGTGACGGTCGAGACCAGGTGATGGACATTGGCGAAGCTCTCGACCTTGAACAGTTCGGGGACCTTCACCGACCCCGGCGGACTGACCCGGGCCAGGTCGTTGCGCATCAGGTCGACGATCATCAGGTTCTCGGCCCGGTCCTTGGCGCTGGCCGCCAGGGCCGCGATCTGCGCCCGGTCGGCCGCCGGGTCGGCGCCGCGGGGCCGGGTGCCCTTTATCGGCCGGGTCTCGATGTCGCCGCCCGCCGCCACCTTCAGGAACCGTTCCGGCGAGTTGGAGACCAGGGCGCGGTCCGGCAGCCGCAGATAGGCGGCGAACGGGGCGGGGCTGTCGCGCCGCAGCCGCTCGAGCAGGTCGACGGGCTCGGCCCCGGCGGCCAGGCGGCCGCTCCAAGCGCGAGCGATATTGGCCTGGAAGATCTCGCCGGCCCGGATCCGCGCCACCACCCCGGCCACGGCGGCCTCATAGGCCTCGCCCGAACTGGCCGCCAGGGCGTCGCACAGCCGGCCGGCGAAGGCCGGCGGGGCGGGGGCGTCGAGCCAGGTCAGGGCCGCGGCGGCGCGGGCTCCGGCCGCGGCCGGAGTCTTTCCGCGACCGACGGCGATCACCCGGCGGTCGTGGTGGTCGAAGGCCAGCAGGGCCGGGTAGCGGGCGCAGGCCAGGTCCGGCCAGGCGGTGCGGGCCAGGCCGAGGGGCTCGACCCGGTCGCCGAGCTCGTAGCTGGCCAGGCCAACCACCCCGCCCTGGAACGGCGGCCCGGCGGGATCGGTCGGCGCCGGCGGCCCGATCAGAGCGGCCAGGACGGCGAACGGATCGACCGCGGCGTCGCCGGCCAGGACCAGGATCTGGTCGGGATCGCGCAGCAGATAGGACCAGCGCGCGCGCCCTGGACCAATGGGCGTCCCGCCCGAGATCAAGGCGCAGGCGAACGGCTCGTCGCGCCAGGCGGCGAGCGCCAGGCTCGGTTCGCGCCAGGGCGCGGACAGGAGGGCGACGGCGCGCATGGCGCGGTGATAGCCCGCGCCACGCCGGCGGCAAAGGCTCAGGCCTCGCGGCCGCCGCCCTTGACCAGGGCCATGCCGATCAGGCCGACCAGCAGCAGGCCGGCGATCGGCGCGAACCCGGCCTGCTGGCTGTGGGTCAGGTTGGTGGCGGTCTTGACCAGGAACGAACCGAGCCAGACCGTCACCGTCCCCGACACCGCATAGAGACCGAAGAACGAGGCCAGTTGGTCGGGCGGGGCCAGCCGGGCCAGCAGCACGCGGCTGGAGGCGTAGGAGGCGGTGACGAAGGTCGCCACGCCAAACCCGATGGCCAGATAGATCAGCTCGGGCGCGGTGCGGAACATCGGCCCGTTCCACAGCGGCGCGTGGGCCGCCGGGTCATAGGCCCATAGATAGAGGATCTGCTCGCGGCCCATGCCCAGCATGGCCAGCAGGCAGACCAGCACGCCGAAGATCTCGATCTGCACCGCCCGCTTGGGCCCCAGATGGTTGTCGAGCCAGGCGCCGACGAAGCCGCCGCCGACCGCGAACACCGACAGGCTGATGCCATAGGCCAGCATCTCCAGCACGCCCCAGCGCATCACCCCGGCGGCGTAGATCCCGCCGAACAGCAGCAGGGCGGTCATGCCGTCGTTGAACAGCATGCGGCTGATCAGATAGGTCGCCGCGTCGCGCTGGCCCTTGAGGCCACGCAGGGTGGCGCCCAGGGCGACGACGCCGCGGCGCAGGCCGGTGATCAGGCCGACGCCGGTGGCCCTGGCGTCGGGGGTGAACAGGAACAGCGGCATGCAGCCGACAGCGAAGGCGGCGGCCACCAGCGGCCCGACGATGCGGTCGGGCTCGTGCTGGGCCGGGTCGAGGCCGAACAGCGGGGCCTTGGGGATGACGCCCCAGTCGACATGGCCCGGCAGGGCGAAGGCCCACAGCACGAAGACCAGCATCAGCACCGAGACGGCGTTGCCCAGCGACAGGGCCAGGCCCGAGGCGGCGGGGGCCCCGCGCCGCCCGGCCGCGCCGGTGAGCAGCGAGTTGTGCAAGACCTCGGTGAGCACGAACAGCAGGTTGACGGCGATGAGGATCAGGCTGATCGCCGTCACCGACAGGCCGGCCCCCTCGGGCTTGGCCCACCATAGGGCGGCGATCAACGGGACCATCAGGGTGGTGACTCCCAGCAGCAGCGGCTTGCGATGGCCGAACTGGTCGATCGACGAGCCCAGCACCGGGCCGATGACCGCCACCATCAGGCCGTAGATCATGCCGATATTGGCGATCAAGGCCTGGCCCCGCACCGGGTCGCCGACCACCGTGGTCGCGAAATAGGGGGCGAAGATATAGATGCTGATCAGGATCACGAACGGGTCGCGCACCCCCTGATACAGCGCCCAGCTGATCGCGCCGCGCGACAGCCGGATCTTGGGAAACGCCGCGCCCGCGGCGTCGGCCGGAGCCACGGCGACCGGGTCGAGCCCATCGGCCATGGGCTGGGACAGGGCCGCCGCCTCGGCGCCCGGGATCTCGGTCATGCTTCCTCCCTGGAGGATGGACGAGGGCCATCTGCGCGGCCCTTGGGGCAAGCTGGCGTCTAAACGCTCGTTTGTCACGGCCAATCGCTCGCCGTCCCCTTAACCCCAACTCAAGGACTCCAAGCGCCTTAGTGGTCCAGGTGAAGGGTTCGAGAGCGAGCATGGCCGCACGACCACAGCAACCAGCCCTTCCGCAGGAGGAGCTCGCGGGGGCCTATACCCCGGTCGCCCGTGGCTATCTGTTGGCCTTCGCCTGCTATTATCTGATCATCACTTTCTCGCATCCGTTCTTCGAGCACGGGGTGGCGTTGTGGACCCTCATGGGTCTGGCGGCGATTTCCTCGGTCGTCGGTTTCGTCTTCCTGCACCAGCTGCGGCGCCGGACGCCCAGCTTCACGGCGCTGGAGGCGACGGTGCTGGTCACCAACTTGCTGTTCCTGGCCAACGCCTTCACCTATCTGACCCTGCATCCGGAAGAGCACCACAAGCTGGTGCATTTCGTGCTGATCACCATCGCTTTCGGGGTGGCCGGCCCCAGCCGGCGGGTGCTGTATCCGTGCATGGTCGCGACCATGGGCTCGCTGGTCTACATGGCCGCCCGGTCCGGACCGGAGATCCTCGACCAGTACCTGTTCATCGGCCTGGCCGGCGGTTTCGTGGCGGTCAGCATGTGGGCGCTGATGCGCGGCGTCATCGAGCGCGAACTGCGGGCCCGCCTGGCCGCCGAGGCCCTGACCCGCCGCGTCGAACGCGAGCTGGAGGTCAACAAGGAGCTCAGCCTGCACGCCCAGGACCTGGCCCGGCGCGAACAGGCGGCCAACCGCGCCAAGACCGAATTCCTCGCCACCATCACCCACGAGCTGCGCACACCGCTGAACGGCGTGCTGGGCATGGCCCAGGCCATGGCCAACGGCGCGCTGGAAGACCCTCAGCGCCGGCAGCTCGAGACCCTGAGCGGTTCGGGCCTGACCCTGCTGGGGATCATCAACAATGTGCTCGATATCTCGAAGATCGAGGCGGGCAGCCTGGACCTGCTGGCCTGCGACTTCGACCTGACGCGGTTCGCCGACGAGCTGCGCGTCCTGTACCAGGCCCTGGCCGCCGAGCGCGGCCTGACCTTCAGCCTCGAGATCGAACCCGAGGCCCGGGGCTGGCGGCGCGGCGACGACGGGCGCCTGCGGCAGGTGGTCACTAACCTGCTGGCCAACGCCCTGAAGTTCACCGAACGCGGCGGGATCATCGCCACCATCGGCGCCGACGGCGACGGCCTGAGGTTCACGGTCGCCGACACCGGCGTCGGCATTCCGGCCGACAAGGCTCCGATGCTGTTCGAGAAGTTCGTCCAGGTCGACGCCTCGACCACCCGCCGGTTCGGCGGCGCGGGCCTCGGCCTGGCGATCAGCAAGGAGATCGTCGACCAGATGGGCGGCGAGATCAGCTTCACCAGCGTGCTGGGCGAAGGCTCGCGCTTCACCTTCACCGCGCCGCTGCCGCGCGTACCGACGCCGCGCGCCCAGGGC
>JAQGIN010000158.1 GCA_028291125.1 Caulobacter sp. | reverse complement strand
CTTCATGGCCGGCCGTCTTGCGACTATGTGTTCATCGCGCGCGGCGGCACGCGGGCCCGTCCCTGGGCGCGTTTGCTTGACGATGTGAAAACCGCGCTGATAAGCCTCGCCGCTGAACTCGACCGCGCGGGCCCGGAAGCTTCCCCGGATCCGTCCCCTGCCCCTTCGGACGCCGCCGCCGCGTCCGATCCCTCCGTTTCCGGTTAAGCCTCCCATGCCGAACGACACCAACCGCAACACGCTGATGTTCATCGTCAGCGCGTTGGTGATTCTGGTCGCCTACCAGTTCTTCATCCTGGGCCCGTCCCAGAAGCGCCAGCAGGCCGAGCTGCAGGCGCGCCAGACCGCCGCCGCCCAGGTGGCCGCGACCCAACCCGGCGTCGTCCTCGGCCCCGACGGCCAGCCGGCGCCGCTGAAGCTGTCGCGCGAGGCGGCCAAGGCCCAGAGCCCGCGCCTGACGGTGGACACCCCCACCCTGACCGGCTCGATCGCCCTGAAGGGCGGCCGGATCGACGACCTGCTGCTGAAGCGCTACCGCCAGACGGTCGACAAGACCTCGGCCCCGGTCGAGCTGTTTCGCCCCGAGGGGGCCGAGAACGCCTGGTTCGCCGACTTCGGCTGGGCCGGCGCCAACCTGCCCGGCCTGCCCGACAGCCGCACCGTCTGGGCCGCCACGCCCGGCCAGATCCTGACCCCGGCCACGCCGGTCGTCCTGACCTATGACAACGGCCAGGGCCTGACCTTCACCCGCAAGATCTCGGTCGACGCCGAGGCGATGTTCACCGTCGTCGACAGCGTCGCCAACGCCGGCGGCCAGACCCTGGCCCTGGCCCCCTACGCCTCGGTGCAGCGCCAGGGCATCCCGGCCGACCTGGGCAAGAACCACATCGTCCACGAGGGCGCGATCGGCATCCTCGGCGGCGTCGACGGCAAGTCCAACCTCGAGCTGCGCCAGCTGAAGTACGACAAGTGGCGCAAGGACAAGCCGAACGAGAGCTTCCCCTCCAAGGGCGGCTGGACCGGCGTCACCGACAAGTACTGGCTGACGGCCCTGATCCCGGCCCAGTCCGACCTGGTCACCGGCGGCTACCGCGTCACCCAGTCGAACGGCGTCAACATCTATGACGCCAATTTCGTCGGCCCGACCAAGGCCCTCAATCCCGGCCAGACCCTGGTCCAGACCACCCGCCTGTTCGCCGGCGCCAAGACCGTGCCGCTGCTGCGCAAGTACGAATACGGCGGCGCCGTGCCGACCTGGTGGAAGTTCTGGGAGTCCAAGACCTCGGTGATCCCGCGCTTCGACGACGCCGTCGACTGGGGGATGTTCTCGTTCTTCACCCGGCCGATCTTCAACATCCTGGAGATGTTCTATCGTGTGGTCGGCAATTTCGGGATCGCCATCCTGCTGCTGACCGTGGCCCTGAAGCTGGTGCTCTATCCGCTGGCCGACAAGAGCTACGAGTCGATGGCCAAGATGAAGAAGATCGCCCCCGAGGTCGAAAAGCTGAAGGAAAAATTCAAGGGCGACCCGGCCAAGCAGCAGCAGGAAATGATGGCGCTGTACGGCAAGGAGAAGATCAATCCGATGATGGGCTGCGTGCCCATGCTGATCCAGATCCCAATCTTCTACTCGCTGTACAAGGTGCTGACCGTCACCATCGAGATGCGGCACGCGCCGTTCTTCGGCTGGATCCAGGACCTGTCGGCCCGCGATCCGTCGACCTTCATGAACCTGTTCGGCCTGATCCCCTGGGACCCGGCCCTGACCCCGCTGATCGGCGCCTTCCTGTCGGGCCCGCTGCACATCGGCGTCTGGCCGCTGCTGTACGGGGTGACCATGTGGCTGACGACCTCGATGAACCCGCCGGCCGCCGATCCGATGCAGCAGAAGATCTTCCAGCTGTTCCCGATCATCTTCACCTTCACCATGGCCCAGTTCTCGGTCGGCCTGGTGATCTACTGGTGCTGGAGCAACGTGCTGACCATCTTCCAGCAGTACATCATCATGCGCCGCTACAAGGTCGAGAACCCGATCGACAAGCTGCTGGCCCGGTTCGCCAAACCCGCCAAGGCCGCCGGATGACCGATCCGCTCTATACCGAGGACGAGATCGAGGCCGCGCGGGTGCTGTTCGCCCAGCCGGTGTCGTTCATGATGGGGGCCGTCCGCATGGACGGCCTGCCGCCGCCCGTGCTGCCGGAAGTGGCCTTCGCCGGCCGCTCCAATGTCGGCAAGTCCAGCCTGATCAACGGCCTGGTCAACCAGAAGCACCTGGCGCGGGCCTCCAACTCGCCGGGCCGCACGCGGGAGATCAACTTCTTCGTGCTGGCCGAGCAGGTGCGCCTGGTCGACCTGCCCGGCTACGGCTTCGCCCGGGTGTCCAAGACCGTCGCCGACAAGTTCCAGGACCTGGGCCGCGCCTATCTGCGCGGTCGGCCGAACCTGAAGCGGGTCTATCTGCTGATCGACGCCCGCCACGGCCTCAAGAGCGTCGACGGCGAGGCGCTGGACGCGCTGGACACCGCCGCGGTCTCCTACCAGATCGTGCTGACCAAGGCCGACAAGATGAAGCCGGCCGAGGTCGAGGCGGTGGTCGCCCAAACCGTGAAGGCCATCGCCAAGCGGCCGGCCGCCTTCCCGCGGGTGCTGGCCACCTCGTCGGAAAAGGGCCACGGCCTGCCCGAACTGCGGGCCGAGATCTCGGCCGCCTGCCTGGGCTGATCTTCGTCCACGGGCGGCGTTCGCCGCCCTGACTTCTCGCTCAGCGACTTGCGGCATGACCGCGAGCCTGTTCTGTTTCCGGCTGGCCCGCGCGGCCGGCCCTCAAAGGCGTTTTTCCATGACCCGTCACGAACTGAAAACCTGGCCGCAGTATTTCGCCGCCGTGCGGTCGGGCCAGAAGCGTTTCGAGATCCGCCGCAACGACCGCGACTTCAAGGTCGGCGACATCCTGGCCCTGCGGGAATTCGATCCCGAGAGCGAGGCCTATACCGGCCAGGTCGAGGAGCGGCAGATCACCTTCCTGCTGTCGGAGGAGGACTACGGCGTCATCCACGGCTTCGTGGTCATCGGCTTCGGCGAGATCATCCACCATGCCGACGCCCCGGCCGACGGGGCCCTGACCGCCGAGCAGCTGGCCCTGTGGCACCAGACGGCGGCCGACAACGCCGCCCTGCGGGCGCAGGACGCCCGTAAGGTGTCCCAGGCCTACGGCTCGCCCAGCGACGGCCGCGCGGCCCTGCCGGTGGCCGCGGACCGCTAC
>JAQGIN010000156.1 GCA_028291125.1 Caulobacter sp. | reverse complement strand
CGGGCCGCTGGGGGCGGCTGGCGCGCCCGGCGCGGTCGGAGCGGCGGGCGGCGCGGCGCCGCTGAACGCCACCAGGGCGACCGCCAGGATCACGGCGAGGCCGGCGGGGACGATCCACACCAGGCCGGGCTGACCGAGCGCCCGCCGGGTCTGGAAGCCGCCATAGGTCCAGGCGGCGAAGGCGATCAGCACCGCCGCCCCCAGCAACTGGGCCAGGCCGATCGATCCGGCCTGCTGGGCGAACACCCAGACCAGCCAGGCGGCCGTACAGTACATCGGGAAGGCCAGGACCTTCTTGAGGACGTCCATCCAGGCGCCGGGGCGCGGCAGCCGCGCCAACAGGCCGGGGATGAAGGCCAGGGCGACGAACGGGGCGGCGAAGCCGAGCGCCAGGGCCAGGAACACCGCCAGCGACACCACGGCCGGCTGGGTCAGGGCGAAGCCCAGGGCCCCGGCCATGAACGGCGCGGTGCACGGCGCGGCCACCACCACCGCCAGGGCGCCGGTGAAGAACGATCCGGCCAGGCCGCCGCGGGCCGAGGCGGCCGCCCCGACGCCCTGCACCGAGGTTCCGATCTCGAACACGCCGGACATGTTCAGCGCCACCAGCAGCATGGTCAGGGCCAGGCCCGCCACCACCACCGGCGACTGCAGCTGGAAGCCCCAGCCGACCGCGGCCCCGCCGGCCCGCACGGCGATCAGCAATCCGGCCAGGGCCAGGAAGGTGGCGACCACCCCGACCAGGAAGGCCAGGCCCTGCAGCCGCGTGCCGCGGGCGTCGTGGGCGTGGCCGGCCAGGCTGGCGGCCTTCATCGACAGCACCGGGAACACGCAGGGCATCAGGTTGAGGATCAGGCCGCCGAGGAAGGCGAAGGCTAGGGCCAGCGGCAGGCCGACCGCGCTCTTGGCCGGCGCCGCGGCGGGCGCGCCCAGGCCGGCGGCGGCGGCCGGAAGCGGTCCGGCCGTGGCGGTGACCTCATAAGCCGCCCCCTTGAGCGCCAGCACCCCGGCCAGCTCGGTCGGGGCCGGGCCGTCGGTGAAGGCGTAGCCGGGCTTGAAGGTCAGGGTCAGGCCCTGGGGCCCGCGCTCGATCATCTGGGGGGCGGCGTGCTCGATGACCTTGCCGGAATAGGGATAGAAATAGGCCCCGGCCAGGTCGGCGCCGGCCAACAGCGGGCCGGTGACGGCCAGCTTCAGGCCGGAGGCGTCGTGCTGGAACACCGCCTTGAGGCCGGCGGCCTTGGGGGCGTCGGCCAGGGTCTTGGCCACCGCCGCGCCCCACTTCGGGTCCGGCCCCGGCGTTCCGGCCACCACCGGCAGGGTTAGGGTCAGCAGGGCGTCCTCGGGGACGCAGATCTGCTCGCAGACCAGGAAGGCGGCGGCGGCCTTGATCGTCACCGTCGAGCCGGGCTTGGCGTCAGCCGGCACGCTGATCGGCGTCGGCAGCAGCACCTGGCCGGTATAGGCGTAGTCGAGCAGCGGCCCGACCCGGCTCTGTTCCGGGGTCGGCCAGACGATGTCGCCCGCTGTCCAGCCGGCCGGCAGGGTCCAGGTGATCTTGGTGGAGTCGCCGGCGTCGCCGGGATTGCGCCAATAGGTGTGCCAGCCAGGGATGATCTTCTGACGCAGGGCCACGAAGATCGTCGAGCCGGGGACCGCGGCGGCGTCCTGGGCGACCAGCTCGGCCTCGAGGTGGCCGGTATTGACCGGGGCCGCCAGGGCGGGCGTCGCCAGCAGGGGCGTCGCCAAGACAGCGGCGACCAGGGCGGCGCGCAGCGCGCCAAGCAGTCGGGAGAGGATCATGGGCGCCGCGCTTCCGCTTCAAACGTCACGCGCGACACATGGCCCACCGCGACGCTCTCGACAATGGTCCAGGCGGCGTGATCATGGGAGGAATCGCCACGAAAGACCGCCCATGCCCGCCGCGTTCGACGAAATCGAGATTGGTCAGGTCGTCTCCCTGGGCACCCGGGTGGTCGACGGCAAGGCGCTGGAGGCCTTCGCCGCCGCCTTCACCCCCGGCTGGCCGATCGAGAACGGCGCGCCCGACGCCATGGTGTTCGCCATCTGGACCCGGCTGGACACCGACGCCTCGGCCAAGTGGCCGCAGACCAAGCGGGTGGGGGTCGACGCCTTGCGCTGGATGCGCAACCCGCCGGTCGGCGAGGCGCTGCGCGGGCGGATGACGATCATGGGCAAGGACCCGGTCGGCGAGGGCAAGGGCATCGTCATCGCCCAGCACGATCTGCTCGACGAGGCCGGACGCCTGGTGTTCTCCTGCCTGACCCGCAGCATCTTCGCGCGGTAGGACCCAAACGAAAAACGCCGGCCACGAGGGCCGGCGTTTCCGTATCGTCGCCGCGGCGATCGATCAGTTGACGTTGGCGGCCGGGGCCTGGTTCTGCTTGACCAGGGCCAGGGCGATCAGACGGTCCCAGCCGGTCAGCGACACCAGGTGAGCGTAGATCTGGGCCAGGGCGCCGCTGGTCTGCAGCTCCTTGATCTTCTCGGCCGACAGGGCGTTCAGCTTCTCTTCCGAGACGCCGAAATATTCGGCGACGACCTGAGGCTCGCCGGCGGCGCCCTCGGGGGTTTGGGTGGCGATGGTGGCGGTCTTCAGCTCGAACAGGTCGTTGTCCTTCAGCAGCTGCACGAAGGAGTCGGTGCGGCGGCGCTCGATCTCGAAGTCGTCGCAGAACTTGATGCAGCTCTGGGTGTATTCGGTCGGCTCGCCCTTGGCGTCGAACAGCGGCGTCTCGCCGCCCTTCTTGAGCAGGTCCGAGCCGGTGTCGATGCAGACGATCAGGCGTTCGCCGCCCTCGTCATTGGCCAGGACGAACGGATAGCGGCGGATATAGGCGGGGATGTAGACGCCCGGTTCGAAGCCGCCGTCGGCGTGGACGAACAGGTTCTCGCCGGTGTTGAGGCCCATCACCGCCAGCGGCACACGGTCCTCGCCGGCGAAGATCACCGGGAACGACAGGGCGGCGGGGGCGAATTCGGTCACGGTCAGCGGCACGGCGGTGCCGGTCAGGGCGAAGCCGTAGGGCTTGTCCTTGTGGACCAGGCCCAGCTTGCCGTGCTGCTCGCGATTCAGCGGCTCCGGCGCGACATAGAACAGGACGTTGCCGGTGAGACCGCCAGCGGGGACTTTGGACGTTGCCATGAAAAGCTCTGCGATAGGCTGAAAGGACCGCGCCAGAGGATGGGCGACCACAATTGGGAGCCGCGCTTCTAGCCGATCCCGGCGGACCGGGCAATCGGGCGCGCGCCGGCGGGCGAACGATGGTTTGGCTGTCGCCCAGAGGGCGAACCCCGAAAGCCCTCCGAGGTCGAGCCATTGCGCCCTTGACGGCGGGCGCGGTCGACGGTCAGGAGTAAGTCAATTCTTACGAGGCGGCCCCATGTCCCTTCCGCGTCTCGCGCCTTTCGGCCTCGCCCTGCTGCTCGCCGGCTGCGCCCTGTCCGACCCGCTGACGGCCTCGCGGCCCAAGGCGGTCGAAACCCAGGCCGGCGGATCGGCCGCCTGGACCAAGCCGCCGGCCGGCTATCTGACCGCCGCCACCGCCTTCGACGCCGCCGCCGTCATCGGTCCGCCGCCGACCCCGGACTCGCCGCGCGGCAAGGCCGACCGGGCCGC
>JAQGIN010000077.1 GCA_028291125.1 Caulobacter sp. | reverse complement strand
GCGGCCCTGCACTTCGACCTGTCGATCCCCAATTTCGGCGTCCAGGAATATATGCGCCATACCGCCGAGACCGACGCGGTGTTCCCCCACGCCTACAGCTTCGACGACGGCATGCTGCATCCGGGCGAAGCGCCGGGCCTGGGCGTCGACATCGACGAGACCCTGGCCGCCAAATATCCGTACAAGCGCGCCTATCTGCCCGTCGCCCGTCTCGAGGACGGGTCGATGCACAACTGGTGACCCGGCGTGGGCGCTCTCCGATCGAGCCGCCCGCGGCGGTGGTCGGGGTTCGCAAATGGCGCCCGAAACGCGCGGGGTCTATGCTATCAGGCGTGCAACGGGCGGGCCCTCTCGCCAACGCGGATCAAGACCTCTCCATGGCTGTGAACGGCAAGCTCTATCGCAGGATCGCCGACTCCCTCGCCGAGGCGATCGAGGCCGGGCAGTACAAGCTCGGCGACCGCCTGCCGACCGAGCGCGAGCTGGCCGAGCAGTTCGGCGTCAGCCGGCCCACCCTGCGCGAGGCGATGATCGCCCTGGAGATGCTGGGCCTGATCGAGGCCCGCCACGGCCTGGGCATCTATGTCACCGGCAACAAGCGGCCGCTGTCGGCCCCCGACTTCGAGATCGGGGCCTTCGAGCTGATCGAGGCCCGCCGGCTGATCGAGGGCGAGGCCGCCGCCCTGGCCGCCACCACCATCGACGACGAGCAGATCGCCGACCTCGAGCGGCTGCTGGTGCTGATGGCCAACGAGGACGAGTTGCAGGGCGAGGACGCCGACCGCGACTTCCACCTGACCATCGCCCGGGCCACCGGCAACGGCGCCTTCATCGCCACGGTCGAGAACCTGTGGGAGCTGCGCAACCGCTCCGCCCTGGCCCGCAACGTCCTGACCCGGGCCCGGGGCCTGGGCCTGGAGCCGCGCATCGTCGAGCACCGTCGCGTGCTCGACGCCCTGAAGGCCCGCGACCCCGCCGCCGCCCGCCAGGCGATGCGCGATCACCTGGAGCGGGTGATCGAGCACCTGCTGCGCGCCACCGAGATCGAGGCCGTGCAGAAGGCCCAGCAGGAAACCAGCGCCCGCCGCTCGGCCATCGCCAAGCGCGTGGCGATCTAGGGTCGCGCCTGTGCGACGCCCTCGTCCTTCGACAAGCTCAGGATGAGGGCGACTGCAACGCTGGCATTCGAGATCCTCATCCTGAGCTTGTCGAAGGACGAGGATCTCGCGCCAAGGCCTACCGCCGCACGCTCTCCGGCGGGCCCAGATAGCTCTCCGACGGCGCGCCCCGGCTGAGCACCAGACGTTCGAACACCACGCCCGGATCGACCCGCCACAGGCGGACCTTGTGCGGGCCCGCGCGCCGCGCAGTCAGCCGCGTGGTCGAGATCCGGGCGCTGTCGGCCACCGCCTTGTTCCAGGCGGCCTGGGAGGGATCGGTCTCGAGATTGACCATCGTCGGCGCGCCGTCGTCCAGTGACACCGCATAACGCAGCCCGCCCTGGCCGCGGAAGTCGAGGCTGGGGGCGACGACGACCCGCAGGTCGATGTCGCCGGCCGCGTCCAGGTTCACCGCGTATTCCAGGAACGACCCGCCTGGCCCCGGCGTCTGCGACGGCGCCGTGGTCGGGAAGGCGGCGACGCCCGACAGGGTGCGGCCCAGATTGGGGATGGTCTTCCAGGCGACGCCGCCGCCTCCGACCGCGCGGGCGTAGTGCTCGGCCTCGATGGCCACCGGCCCGCCGGCCTCGACGAAGGCGCCCTTGGCGACTTGGCGGCCGGGGTTGGAGATCACGGCGGTGATGGTCACCGGCGGACCGCCGTCGCCGGTGATCGTGATCGGCACGCGGCTGACGCCGGCCGGGACGGCCTTCCAGTCGACGGTCACCGCGATCCGCGCGTCGGTGGCGAGGTCGCCGGAGGCTGGGCCGAGCTTGACCCACGGCTGGCCGGCGGTGGCGGTGAAACGGGCCGGGCCCTGGCCGCGATTGAACACCTCGATCCAACGCGAGCGGACACCGTCGACGTCGAGCCCGGGCAGGTCGGCCCCGCCGGCGACGGTCTCGGCCCGCCCCTCGACGGCCACGCCCATCGCCCCGCCGGCCGGCGGCGAAACGGTCGTCAGCGCGGGCAGGATGTTGGTCTTGGGATCGCGCCACGTCGTGTAGCCGATGTGGGTCTGGTCCATCATGTGGCGCCATTTGCCGCCAGAGATGTCCTCGTTGTACTGGCGGCTGAGCTCGGCGTCGCGGGCGAACAGCGCCTTGACCGCCTCGCCCTGGGCGTTGGCCGAGGCCCGGCCCTGGGCGGCGTAGAGCCGGTTCTTGGCCGTCGCCACGTACAGCCGGTTGAGATTGGCCGAGGCCTGGATCGGGTGCCGGACCAGCTGGAAATAGGCGTCGCCATAGGCCTTGGGCAGGGCCGCGCCCACCCTCAGCGCCTTGGCCTCCAGGGCGTCCCAGTCGGCGACCACGCGCTGGGCCTCGTCATAGTTCACCAGGCTGAAGGTCGAGGCGTCGAGCAGCTCGGGTTTCCGCCGCGCGTTCCAGCGCGTGTAGGTGGCCAAAAGGTCGGCGATATCGGTCGCCTGCGCCTCGCCGAACTGCTGGGCCGCCCAGGCGCGGGTGTAGCCGGCCATCGCCTCCACCGGCATGGCGTCGGGATTCCAGGCGTAGTCGAGGAAGAACTCGATGGGGAATTCCATCGGCTTGATGTCGCCGACATTGACGATCCACAGCTGGTCGGCGCCGTAGTCGTGGGCCAGACCCATCTGCTCCCAGGTGCGCTCGATCTGGTTGGTGTTGATCCACTTGTAGTTCCGCGGACCGCCGACATAGTCGAAGTGGTAGTAGACGCCGTAGCCGCCGGCCCGCGTCTTGCCCGGTTCCGGCAGGCGACGGATGTTGCCCCAATTGTCGTCGGCGAACAGCAGGGTGACGTCGTCGGGCACGCGCATGCCCTTGTCGTAATAGTCCTGCACTTCCTTGTAGAGCGCCCAGACCTGGTGGGTCTTCTCCGGCGGCGCCCGGGTCACCTCGGCGATGATCTTGCGCTGGTCGGCGACGATGGTTTCCAAGAGCTGGGTGGCGGTGCCGGCGGTCATCGGCTCGTCGCCGTCGCCGCGCATGCCGACCGTGACCAGGCTTTCGTTCGAACCCATGCGCTCGACGCCTTCGCGCCAGAAGGCGCGCAGGCTCTCGGCGTTCTTGGTGTAGTCCCACGGCCCCTTACCGTAGCGCTCCCACTCCACGTGAGCCCGCATCAGCGGCTCGTGGTGCGAGGTGCCGATGACCACGCCGTACATATCGGCCAGCGGCGCGCTCAGCGGGTCGTCGTCATAGATCGACTTGCCCCACATGGCCGGCCACAGATAGTTGCCCTTCATGCGAAGGATCAGCTCATAGACCGTCTCGTAGGCGGCGTGGTTGACCCCGCCGAAGGTCGCCTTGGCCCAGCCCGAGAAGGCCGGGTCCTCGTCGTTGATGAAGATGCCGCGGTATTTCACCGCCGGTTTCTGAACGGCGCGGCCGCCGGTCAGATAGAGGTCGGGCCGCACCGGGGTGGGCACGTCGGCCCACCACGACCAGGGCGAGACGCCGATCTTCTCCGACAGGTCATAGGCCCCGAAGATCGCCCCGCGCTTGTCGGCCCCGGCGA
The DNA here is from genome assembly GCA_028291125.1 of Caulobacter sp. Taxonomy (GTDB): domain Bacteria; phylum Pseudomonadota; class Alphaproteobacteria; order Caulobacterales; family Caulobacteraceae; genus Caulobacter. The sequence goes on along the minus strand of JAQGIN010000077.1, from coordinate 174 downwards.
TGACCAGGCCGCGCGCCACGCCGGGCTCGGGATCGTCGACCACCTGTTGGACGAAACCCTCCCACTGGCCGGTCACGCCGCCGACGTCGAGCTTGCCGGCCTTGATCAGGCCGTCGATCACCGCGTTGCGCCCGATCACCCCGACATAGATGGTCGGGCCGTCGTGGCCGGGCG
>JAQGIN010000058.1 GCA_028291125.1 Caulobacter sp. | reverse complement strand
CTGGCTGGCGATCAGCCCGCCGATGATGGTGATCCCCAACGGCCGGCGCAGCTCGGCCCCCTCGCCAAAACCGATGGCCAGCGGCAGGGCTCCGAGGGCGGCGGCCAGGGTGGTCATCAGGATCGGGCGGAAGCGCAGCAGGCTAGCTTCGCGCACCGCCTCCAACGCCGACAGCCCGCGGCTGCGCTGGGCCTCGAGCGCGAAGTCGATGATTAGGATGGCGTTCTTCTTGACGATGCCCAGCAGCAGGAACACCCCGATCAGGGCGATGATCGAGAACTCCATCTTGAAGATCAGCAGGGCCAGCACCGCCCCGACCCCGGCCGCCGGCAGGGTGGACAGCACGGTGATCGGGTGGACGTAGCTCTCATAGAGCATGCCCAGCACGATATAGATGGCGATGATGGCGGCGGCGATCAGCAGCGGCTGCTGCTTCATCTGTTCCGAATAGCTGCGGGCGCTGCCCTGAAAGCCGCCGCGCACGCTGGTGGGCATGCCGATGTCGGCCTCGGACTGCTTGATCGCCGCCTGGGCTTGGCTGAGCGAAACGCCGTCGGCCAGGTTAAACGACACCGTGGTCGCCAGCTCGGCGTTCTGGTGGTTGATCGAGGTCGGGGTGGCGCTCTGGGCGATGCTGGAGAAGGCGGTCAGCGGCGTCATCGGCGTGGCGGCGGTGTTCAGGGCGGAGCCCGTGGACGGGTCGCGCAGGCCGGGATTGACGCTGGACTCGGTCCCGGCCGCGGCGGGGGCGGAGGCGCCGCCGGGCACATAGACATCGTTCAGCGCCTCGGGGCCCTGGGCGAACTTCTGGTCCCACTCCATGATCACCGAATACTGGTTGATGTCCTCGTAGATGGTCGCCACCTGCCGCTGGCCGAAGGCGTCATAGAGGGCGTTGTCGACGGCGCGCGGCGTGATTCCCAATCGCGAGGCGCTGTCGCGGTCGATGGTGACGAAGGTTTCGACGCCGTTCTCCGACTGGTCGGAATCGACTTCGGTCATGACGTCGGCGTGCGCCTTCATCGCCTCGGCCAGCTTGGGGGCCCAGGCCTTGAGGTCGGCGCTGGAGTCGCTGGTCAGGGTGTACTGATAGGTCGAATTGCTCTGCCGGCCGCCCATCCGCAGATCCTGCACCGGGTTGAGGAAGACGCTGAGGCCGGTGACCTTCTGCAGCTTGGGCCGCAGGCGGGCGATCACCGCCGCGCCCTTGTCCTTGCGCTCGCCGATCGGCTTGAGATTGACGAACATGAAGCCGCCGCCGGCCCGGGCCCCGCCGGTGAAGCCGACCACGGTGTCGACGGCCGGATCCTTGCGGATGATGTCGACCACCGCCTTCAGCTTCTGCTCCATGGTCTGGAACGACACGCTCTGGTCGGCGCGGATGCCGGCCATCAGCTGGCCGTTGTCCTGCTGCGGGAAGAAGCCCTTGGGCACGGCGATGTAGAGCCAGGCGGTCAGGCCGATGATCATCACCAGGATCAGCAGCACCAGCGGCTTGGCCGCCAGGGCCCAGTCCAGGCTGTGCTCGTAGACGCGGTGGACGCGGTTGAAGCCGGCCTCGAACAGCCGTCCCACCCGGCCCTCGCGGTGTCCCGGCGGCCGGGGCCGCAGCAGATAGGCGCACATCATCGGCGTGGTGGTCAGGGAGATGACCAGCGAGATCAGCACCGCCGCCGACAAGGTGACGGCGAATTCGCGGAACAGCCGGCCGACCTGGCCGCCCATGAACAGCAGCGGGATGAACACCGCCACCAGCGAGATGCTGATCGACAGCACGGTGAAGCCGACCTCGCGCGCCCCCAGGGTGGCGGCCTCGAAGCGGCCCATGCCCTGCTCGATATGGCGGGTGGTGTTCTCCAGCACGACGATGGCGTCGTCGACCACGAAGCCGGTGGCGACGGTGATGGCCATCAGCGACAGATTGTTCAGCGAGAAGCCCAACAGGTACATCACCCCGAACGCCCCCAGCAGCGAGACGATGGTCGCCGCCGCCGGGATGAAGGTGGCCCGGCCGCTGCGCAGGAAGGCGCTGACCACCAGCACCACCAGCACGATCGAGATTAGCAGGGTGATCTCGATCTCCTTCAGCGAGGCGCGGATCGAGTTGGTGCTGTCGGACGCCACCTGGATGGTGACGTCGCCGGGCAGCTGGGCGCGCAGCCCCGGCAGAGCGGCGCGGATGCTGTTGACGGTCTCGATGATGTTGGCGCCCGGCTGGCGGGTGACCAGGACGATGATCGCCGGCCTGCCGTTGAACAGGCCCAGCGTGCGGGTGTCGGCGACGCTGTCGGTGACCCGGGCGACGTCCGACAGCTTGACCCCGGCGTCGCCGCGCCAGGCCACGGTCAGGCCGGCATAGTCGGCCGCCGTGCGGCCGGCGCTGCTGGTATAGACCTGGAAGCGGCGGCCGGCGCCCTCGATCGCGCCCTTGGGGCGGTTGGCGTTGGCCGACTGGATGGCGGCGCGCACGTCCTCGAGGCTGACCCCGTACTTGTTGAGCAGGAACGGATTGACCGACACCCGCACGGCCGGCAGCGAGCCGCCGCCGATCTCGACGTCACCGACGCCGCGCACCTGCGACAGGCGCTGGGCGACGACGTTGGAGACCGCGTCATAGATCTGGCCCGGGGTCTTGGTGTCCGAGGTCAGGGCCATGATGATCACCGGCGAGTCCGACGGATTGGCCTTGCGATAGGTGGGGTTGCTGCGCAGCGTCGTCGGCAGGTCGCCGCGGGCGGCGTTGATCGCCGCCTGCACCTCGCGGGCGGCCCCGTCGATCTGGCGGTTGAGGTCGAACTGCAGGGTCACCCGCGTCGAGCCGGTGCCGCTCTGCGAGGTCATTTCGGTGACGCCGGAGATCACCCCCAGCCGCCGCTCCAGCGGCGTGGCGACGCTGGAGGCCATGGTGTCGGGACTGGCCCCCGGCAGGTTGGCCGAGACCGAGATGGTCGGATAGTCCACCTGCGGCAGCGGCGACACCGGCAGCACCAGGAAGGCGGCGATCCCCGCCAGGGCCAGACCGATGGTCAGCAGCACCGTCGCCACCGGCCGGCGGATGAAGGGCGCCGACAGGTTCACGACGGCGCCCCCGGGATCGGCTCCGGCTCGCCCGCCGGCGCCCGCTCGGCCGAGCGCTTGCCGCTGGGGGCCAGGCGGTCGAAGGCCAGATAGACCACCGGGGTGGTGAACATGGTCAGGAGCTGGCTGACCAGCAGGCCGCCGAAGATGGCGATGCCCAGCGGCCGGCGCAACTCGGCCCCTTCGCCGAAGCCGAGCATCAGCGGCACGGCGGCGAACAGCGCCGCCAGGGTGGTCATCAGGATCGGCCGAAACCGCAGCACGGCGGCCTGGAAGATGGCGTCGCGCGGCGCCTTGCCCTGGTCGCGCTCGGCGGTGATCGCGAAGTCGATCATCATGATCGCGTTCTTCTTGACGATGCCGATCAGCAGGATGATGCCGATGATCCCGATCACGCCCAGGTCGTTGCCGCTGATCATCAGCATCAGCAGCGCGCCGACCCCGGCGGACGGCAGCGTCGAGAGGATGGTCAGCGGATGGATGTAGCTCTCATAGAGCACGCCCAGCACGATGTAGACGCAGATCACCGCCGCCAGGATCAGCCAGAGCTGGTTGCTGAGCGACGATTCGTAGGCCCCCGACGCGCCCAGGAACGTGAGCGTCACGCTGGCGGGCAGCTTCACATCCTTGGTGGCCTGGCGGATCGCGTCGACCGCGCTGCCCAGCGCGACGCCGTCGGCCGTGTCGAAGCCGATGGTGGTGGCGGGGTACTGCGCCACGTGCGTGATCTGCAGCGGCG
>JAQGIN010000042.1 GCA_028291125.1 Caulobacter sp. | reverse complement strand
CCTTCGACGGTTTCGTGCGCCTGTTCTCCAACGACAACCGCCTGTTGCGCCTGGCGCGCGGCGTCGGCCTGGCGGCGGTCAACCGCATCGGCCCGGCGCGGCGGTTCTTCATGCAGGAAGCCGGCGGCGGGGTGGGCGATCTGCCGAGGCTGCTGCGGGGCGAGGCGCTTTAAGCAACCCTCTCCCAGAGGGAGAGGGAGGGGCCCGCCGCGAAGCGGTGGGAGGGCGAGGGGTTACACCGTCAACTCGTGATCCCCGGCGCCCTGCCGGCACGCCGTCAAACGTCTTAACCCCTCATCCCCCCACGCCTATCGGCGCGGGCCCCTCCTTCTCCCTCTGGGAGAAGGGTTTTACTCCCCGTCTTCCAGGCTCCGCGCCTCTTCCGGCAGCATGATCGGCACGCCGTCGCGGATCGGATAGGCCAGCTTGGCGGCCCGGCTGATCAGTTCGCCCTTGGCGCGGTCGTAGTCCAGCGCGGCGCGGGTGACGGGGCAGACCAGGACCTCGAGCAGGCGCGGGTCGATTTCGGCGGCGGGAGGCGGGGGAGCGGCGGTCATGACGCTGGTCTACTGCAAAGAAGGCGGTTCGTCATCGTCGGCGCCGCCGGCCGCGTCAATCTCCAGCAGGGCCACCAGGGTGGCGCGGCGCACGGCCAGGTCGGGGGCCTCGAGCAGGGCCTGTTTTTCGACCGGGTCGAACGGCAGGGCCATGGACAGGCTGTTGACCAGGGCGTCGAGCGGGGCGCTCTCGGCGCTGGTCCAGTCGATGGCCAGGCCGCGGTGGTCGAGATAGCGGCGCAAGGCCTGCAGGAACGGCCCGGCGTCCTGGCCCAGCGCCTCCTCGGCGACGGCGTCGCGCAGATCGGCCTCATAGGGAGCGAACCGGGCCCGCACCTGGCGATAGGGGCTGCGCACCGGCAGCTCCTCGCCGGTCTGGAAACGGCAGACCCCGGTCAGGGTGACCAGGTAGCGCCCGTCGCTGGTCTCGGCGAAGCTGGTCACCCGGCCGGCGCAGCCCACCGGGGCCAACCGCGGCCGCAGCGGATCGCCCCCGGCCAGGGTCTGGACCATGCCGATGATCCGCTCGCCGGACATGGCGTCGTCGAGCATGTTGAGATAGCGCGGCTCGAAGATGTTCAGCGGCAGCTGGCCGCCGGGCAGCAGCAGAGCCCCGTCGAGCGGGAACACCGGGATGACCTGCGGCAGGTCGTCGGCTCTGCGATAGACGCCCGGCATCGCGCTCTCCTAGCTGAACAGAATCGCCGACAGCCTCTTGCGGCCTTGCTTGGCGACTTCCGAGGCGTAACCGGCCGCCTCGAACACGGTGAGCAGCTGCTTGCGCGCCGCTTCGTCGTTCCAGGCGCGATCGCGTTCGATGATCGTCAGCAGATGGTCGGCGGCGCCGGCCAGGTCGCCGGTTCCAGCCAGGGCGGCCGCCAGCGCCAGGCGGGCCTCGTGGTCGTCGGGATCGGCGGCCAGGCGCTTCTCGAACGGCGCGGTCTCCGATGGCGCGGCCTCGGCCAAGGCCAGGGCGGCGCGGACGCTGTCGAGATCGGCGTCCTTGGCGCCCTCGGGGACATGGGCCAGCACCTCGGCCGCGCCTTCTGCGTCGCCGCCGAGCAGATAGGCGCGGGCCAGACCGCCGAGCGCTCGGGGATTGACCGGGTCCAGCTGCACGGCCTGGGCGAAGGCCTGGGCGGCGCCGCCGAAATCGTCGAGGTCCATGGATTCCTTGCCCATGGCCAGCAGGGCGTCGAGCTCGGACTCCGACGGCGGGCCGCTCAGGCGGTCGATGAAGGCCTTGATCTGGCTCTCGGGCACCGCCCCCTGGAAGCCGTCGATCGGCTGGCCGTCGACGAAGGCGTAGACGGTGGGGATCGACTGCACGCGCAGCTGGCCGGCATAGGTCGGGTTCTTGTCGACGTCGATCTTGACCAGCTTCACCGCCCCGCCGGCGGCCGCGACCGCCTTTTCCAGGGCCGGGGTCAGCTGGCGGCACGGGCCGCACCAGGTAGCCCAGAAATCGACGATGACCGGCTGGATCTTGGAGGCCTCGATGACGTCGGCCAGGAAGCCGGCGTCGGAGCCTTCCTTGATGTGCTCGCTCTTGTCGCTCGCGGGGACGGGCGGCTTTTCACCGATCAGGGCCATGCGATCTCTCTCAACTCGGTCACAAACGTGCTGGCGGCCAAGATGGGCTCTGCACGCCGCCACCGCAACGGCGGCGCCTCAATACACCCGCGCCATGGCGGTGAAATCGACGACCAGTGGGGTGACGCCCAGCGCCGCCAGAAAGGCCCGGAAGCCGTCCTGCGACACCGCCGTGGTGGCGGTGTTGGTCAGCGGATGGAAATTGACCGGGTCGGCCCGGGCCAGGGCGGCGTCGAGCACGAACCGCACCCGCCGCTCGCTGTCGTTGATCAGGCCGAACGCCGTCACCGAGCCGGGGGTGACGCCCAGGGTCTGCAGCATCAGCGCCTCGCTGCCGAACGACAGCCGCCCCGCGCCGATCACCGGGTGCAGGCGGTTGAGGTCGATGCGGGTCTCGCCCAGGGCCGAGATCAGCCACAGCTGGTCCTTGGCGTCCTTGAGGAACAGGTTCTTGGTGTGGCCGCCGGGCAGGGCGGCCTTGATCTCCAGCCCCTCCTCGACCCGGAACACCGGCGGATGGTCGAGGGTCGAATGGCCGATGGCCTGGGCGTCGAGAAAGGCGAGGAGGTCGTCGCGAGTCTTCATGCCTTTCGTCCTAGCCCAGGGCGGCGGCGCGCGGAACTGGACGCGCGCGCGGTTCGGGCGCTAGAGCAGAAGCAGGGCTGGAATAACAACGAAAGACGGCGGCATGGAACTGGAGTGCTATCCCACCGAGAATCGGCCGCCGGAGATCGTCCCGGGCCGGCCGCAGCGCGCCTGGATGGACCATTTCGCCGACCGCCACCCCTATCGCTGCCTGCCGCTGTCGATGGCCAACACCACCGGCTGGGAGATCCTCTGCCCGGTCGGCTTCACCGCCACCTGGGACGGCGGCGCGCATCAGAGCTGCATCACCTTCCGCCCCGACCACCCGCATCCGGGCTTCGACGACTTCGTCAAATCGCACTTCTCGCGCGGGGTGATCACCTTCCACACCGGCTATCTGTTCCGCACCCCGCCGGGCTGGTCGATCTGGACCAGCGGCCCGCCCAACCACATCAAGGACGGCGTCCAGCCGCTGACCGGCCTGGTCGAGAGCGACTGGCTGCCGTTCCCCTTCACCATGAACTGGATGTTCACCCGCCCCGGCACGATCCGCTTCGAGAAGAGCGAGGCGTTCTGCTTCTTCACGATGATGCAGGATCGGCCGCTCGAGGACGTGCAGCCGGTGATCCGCTCGATGAACGGCAATCCCGACCTGCGCCGGCAGTACGACGTCTGGGCCGAGAAGCGCAGCGAGTTCAACGCCCGCATCTTCAAGGGCGAGCCCGAGGCCATGCGCGAGGCCTGGCAGCGGTTCTATTTCAAGGGCGAGTTTCCGGAAGAAGCCGAGGCCCCGGCTCCCAAGGCCCACGTCAACAAGCGCCGGCTGAAGGCCCCGAAGCTGGGGGCCTAGGGGGCGCTCTCGACTGGCGCGACATTCAAATCAGCCATCATCCCCGCGAAAGCGGGGACCCAGGCGTTTTATCGCCGAGCGCCGTGGGTTTCAGAAAAAGCCTGGGTCCCCGCTTTCGCGGGGATGATGGCTTTTGGTGGTGGCGTTGAGGGCTGTCTTCAGCCGCCGCTCAGAGCAGCTGCATGGCCAGCAAAGCCACGGCGGCCCAGAAGCCGCCGCAGAGGACGAGAATCACCAGAAAGGGTCCGGTCGGCGCGCGCCGTCGGTGCGGCGCGGCGCGTGGCG
>JAQGIN010000515.1 GCA_028291125.1 Caulobacter sp. | reverse complement strand
AATGGCGTGAACAGCGACGACCTCGACTATCCGGCGCTGATGAAGGACCTGGACAAGGAGCGCAGCCTGGCGCGGCTGACGGTGGTCGCCGCGCACCTGGGCCTGGCGCCGCTGGTCGCCGACTGGCTGACGGTGCGGTCCGGCATCCACGGGCAGGCGGCCATCGACAAGCGAAAGGCGCTGGGCAACCTCAATCATCTGCGCACCGCGCGCGATGAGGACCTGGAGATCATTCCCGGCCTGGCCGCGGTGCGCCGCCGCGAGACGGCGCTGGTCGACATCCCGCTGGCGGTGATCGTGGGCTCGCCCACCCCGCACGACGAAACTTCGAAGGCCTGGCGCGCGGCGGGGCTGCAGGCGGTGAACCGCGCCCGCTCGTCCTGGTTGCTGGACGCCCCCGGCGTGACCCACGCCTCGCCGCTGGCCAAGGACCGTCGCTACATCCTGGCGGCGGTGAACTGGCTGCGCGGGCACCCGGTCGTGGGCCATCGGGCCGAGCTGACGAGCGCCCAAGCCGAGGCGAGGGGCTTCGACGTCCACTAGGCTCGGCCAATGAGCGTCCGCCTCCAAGAAAGAGGCGACGATGTTCCCCGCGGCGGGAGAGCGTCTGGCGCGCCGCTTTTTTCCCGTCCGCTATCGGCTCGGCGGCGCGGCGGATCGCAGCCATGGCAGGCGCGACTTCAGGACCGCGCCCAGGGTCTGGGCGGGCGCGTCCACGCCGTCGAGATCGAAGGTCAGGTCGGCGGCGGCGTAGATCGGATAACGCTCCTGCGCCAGGCGCCGCAGGATCGCTCCCGGATCGGCGCCCCGCAACAGCGGGCGCGACCGGCCGCGCCCAAGGCGTTTGATGACCGCTTCGACGTCCTTGCGCAGCCAGACGGTGAAGGCGGCCGCCGCCAGCCTCTGGCGGGTCTGCGGGCACAGAAAGGCCCCGCCGCCGGTGGCGATCACCTTGGGCTGGCCGTCCAGCAGCCGGGCGATGACCCGCCGCTCGCCGTCCCGGAAGGCCGCTTCGCCGAGGCTTTCGAAAATGCCGGCGACGGAGCGTTGCGCGGCGGCTTCGATCTCCTTGTCGGAATCGACGAACGGCAGGTCCAGCAGCGTCGCCAGCTGGCGCCCGACGGTCGACTTGCCGACCCCGGGCAGGCCGACCAGGACGATGGCGACCGGCCGATGACCGTCGTCGGCGAAATCACCCGGAGCGGAAGGTTTGGCGTGCATCGACCGCCAACCTACAACCCCCGCCGCCGCGCGTCCCGATCCGCTAGGTCTTCTTGAATTCGACCTCGATGGCCAGGGCGACGTCGTCGCCGATCACCGGCAGGTTCTTGCTCGAATTAAACTCAGAGCGTTTGATGACAGTGCTGGCCGAGAAGCCGGCGCGGGTGCCGCCGCCGCTGGCGCCGAAGCCGTGGAAGGTGACGTCGAGCGTCACCGGCTTGGTGACGCCGTTGAGGGTGAGGGCGCCGGTGATCTTCCCCTTGTCGCCGTTGCGGACGATGGCGGTCGAAACGAAGGTCGCGGTGGGGTTCTTGTCGGCCCCGAGGAACTCGACCGGGAAGGCGGTGTCGGCCTTGTCGTAGCCGGTGCTGAACGACGCCAGGTCGATCGACACCTTCAGGGCCGACTTTTCCGGCGCGGCGGGATCATAGGTGAAGTCGGCGTCGAACTTGTTGAACCGGAAGGTGTAGAAGGAATAGCCCTGGTGCAGCACCCGGCCGGTGATGCTGGCGTGGGTCTTGTCCAGGGCGTAGCTGCCCGCCGGCATCGCGGCGACATCGGTCGACGGGGCCGACCAGGCCGACAGCGGGGCGAGAAGCAGCGCCGCGGCCGCGACGAAAGCCAAACGTCTATTCATGCGTAAAACCTCATAGGGACGGACCAACATCCGCACCGTCGCACGCTAGCGGCCTATTCCCAACGGCGGAACAGCACGCTGGCGTTGACGCCGCCAAAGCCGAAGCCGTTCGACAGGCCGTGGCGCAGCGGGCCGCGGCGGGCGGTCAGGGCCACCAGGTCCAGCCCCTGCGCCAGCGGGTCGGGGTTCTCCAGGTTGAGGGTCGGCGGGGCGATCCCGTCGCGCAGGGCCTGGATGGTGAAGATCGCCTCCAGCCCGCCGGCTGCGCCCAAAAGGTGGCCGGTGGCGGCCTTGGTGGCGCTGATCGCTGGGCCCTGGCCGCCGGCGAACACCGCCTGGATCGCCGCCAGCTCGCCGCGGTCGCCGACCGGGGTCGAGGTGGCGTGGGCGTTGAGGTGGTCGACCTGCGACGCCTCAAGCCCGGCCTGGGCCAGGGCGACGCGCATCGCCTGGGCGGCCCCGGCCCCGTCCTCGGGCCCGGCGGTCAGGTGGAAGGCGTCGGCGCTGGTGCCGTAGCCGATCAGCTCGGCGATCGGCTTGGCGCCCCGGGCCAGGGCGTGGTCCAGGGCCTCGATCACCAGCATGCCGGCCCCTTCGCCCATGACGAAGCCGTCGCGGGCGGCGTCGAACGGCCGCGAGGCGTTGCGGGGGGTGTCGTTGAAGCCGCTCGACAGGGCCCGGGCGGCGGCGAAGGCCCCCAGGCTGACCCGGTCGATGGCCGCCTCGGCCCCGCCGCACAGGGCGATGTCGGCCTCGCCGGAGCGGATCAGCCGGGCGGCGTCGCCAATCGCCTGGACGCCGGCGGCGCAGGCGGTGACCGGCGCCCCGATCGGGCCCTTGAAGCCGTAGCGGATCGACACCCAGCCGGCCGCCAGATTGCTGAGGAACGACGGCACGGTGAACGGCGACAGCCGCCGCGTGCCGCGGCTGTCGGTGATGCGCACCGCCTCGGCGATGGCCGGAAAGCCGCCGATGCCCGAGCCGATCACCGTCGCCGTGCGCACCCGCGCGGCCTCGTCGGTCGGGCTCCAGCCGGCCTGGGCCACCGCCTCGTCGGCGGCGGCCAGGGCGAACTGGATGAAGCGGTCCATCTTCTTCTGGTCCTTGGGCGGAACCGCGATGTCGACGTCGAAGCCGCCGTCTTCATCGGCCGGCGGCACGAAACCGGCGACCTGGGCGGCGACGTCGTCGGCGAAGCCCTCGGGCAGCCGGCGCAGGCCCGAGCGGCCGGCGATCAGCCGCGACCAGGCCAGCTCGGCGCCGACCCCGAGCGGCGAGACCACGCCCAGGCCGGTGACCACGATGCGACGCATGGGACTACTCCTTGGGCGCGGCGAGCCGCACCTTGACGGTGGTCGACAGGCCCGGCCGCAGCCGCTGCAGCCCGGCCTGACCGGGATCGAGGCGGATGCGCACCGGCACCCGCTGGACGATCTTGGTGAAATTGCCGGTCCCGGGCTCGAAGGGCAACAGCGAGAACTGCGAGCCCGAGCCGGGGGCGAAGCTGTCGACCCGGCCACGCAGGGTGACGCCGGGCAGGGCGTCGACCTTGACGCTCGCCGGTTGGCCGGCCGTCATCCGCGACACCTGGGTCTCCTTGAAATTGGCGGTGACATAGAGCGCGCCCAGCGGCACCACGGTCAGCATCCGCGTGCCAGGCTGCACATAGTCGCCCGGCTCGACCTGGCGGTCGCCGACCACCCCGTCGATCGGGGCGCGGACCAGGGCGTGGTCCTGGTCCTGGCGGGCCAGGGTGACGGCGGCCTGGGCGCGGGCCACGGCGGCCTGGGCCTGGGCGAGATTGGCGGTCAGGGTGGCGCGCTTGGCGTGGGTCACCGAGGCCTGGTCCTGGCTGACATCGAGCTGAGCGCGCTGGCGGTCGGCGTCGGAGGCGGCGCTGATCGCCGCCGCCCGATAGAGCTCGACGTCGCGGCGGGCCACGGCCCCGGAGGCGACCAGGCGCTCGTAGCGCACCCGGTCGGCCTGGGCGCGGTCGTTCTGGGCGTCGGCGGAGCGGATCGTCGAGCGGGCGGCCAGCACGGTGGAGGCGGCCAGCCGCTCCTCGGCGTCGAGGGCCACGAAGGCGGCCTGGGCGGCGAGCACGGCGGCCTGGGCGTTCTGCAGGTCGGCGTCGGCGGCGGCGACGCGGCTGTCGAACTCCTCGGGATCGATGCGCACCAGCGGCTGGCCGCGGCGGACCGACTGGTTGTGGCGCACCAACACCTCGGAAACCAGGCCGCGCACCTTGGGGGCCACCGTCGAGCTGTCGGCCTCGACATAGGCGGCGTCGGTCGAGACCGTGGCCTTGGGCATGAGGATCAGCCCGCCGCCGACGGCGGCGACGACCACGGCGGCGCCGACCGCCAAGAGGGCGCGCGGCGAGACGGCGCGGCGGGGCGCGGCGGCGGCCGGGCCGGAGACGGGGATGGCGGTCATCGCTCGAACACCAGCAGGGTGGAAGTGGCGGTGGCGTAGAGCCGGCCAGCGGCGTCGGTCAGGGTGGCCTCGGCGAAGGCGGCGCGGCGGCCAAGCGTGACCACGCGGCCCTCGGCCCGGATCGGGCCGGTCTTGACGGTCATCGCCTTGTGATAGGCGACCTTCAGCTCCAGCGTGGTGTAGCCCTGGCTGGCCGACAATTGCGAGTGCACCGCGCAGCCGCAGGCGGAGTCGAGCAGGGCGGCGGCGTAGCCGCCGTGCACCGTGCCGATCGGATTGTAGGCGTGCAGGCCCGGCGTGGCCTCGAACACCGCGCGGCCGTCGCCGACCTCGGCCAGGCGAAAGCCCAGGCTCTCGCCGATCGGGGCGACGCCGCCGGCGGCGATCATCGCCTTCAACTGGTCGAGACCGGAAAGCCCGGGGGCGAGTTCGGCGGCGAGGTTCATCAAGAGGCCTCCAGGCCAAGCCGGCGTTTCACGGCCTGGCGGGAACGGGTGAGGATCAGGTCCGAGCGCTCGGGATCGGGCTCGGCGCGGGCCAGGGCCACGGCCCCGACCATCTCGGCCAGCATCGAGCTGGCCTGGCCTTCCGGATCGGCGATGTCGAGCGCCGCCAGCCGCTGGGCGATGGCGGCGGTCAGGCCGGCGACCCCGCGGGCATATTGGGCGCGGGCCTCGTCGGGCAGCCGCGTCGCGTCGGCGCTGAGGAAGGGCAGGGGGCAGCCAGCCTGGCTGGTGTCGCGGTGCGCGGCCGACAAGTAGAAGTCGACATAGGCGATCAGGCCGTCGCGCGGGCCGCGGCCCTCGACGGCGCGCGCCAGGCGAACCTGGCCTTCCTTGAACATCTGCCCGACGCCGGCGGTGATCAGATCGTCGCGCGACTTG
>JAQGIN010000449.1 GCA_028291125.1 Caulobacter sp. | reverse complement strand
ATCTCGGCCAGGACCTTGCGGTCCATTTCGATGCCAGCCAGGTCAAGACCGTGGATAAATTGCGAATAGGTGAAGCCTTCGATCCGCGCGCCAGCGTTGATGCGCTGGATCCACAGCGAGCGGAACGCCCGCTTGCGGACCTTGCGGTCGCGGTAGGCGTACTGGCCAGCCTTGTCGACGGCGGCCTTGGCGGTGCGGATGGTGTTCTTGCGGCGGCCGTAGAAACCCTTGGCCTGTTCAAGAACCTTCTTGTGCTTGGCGTGGGCGGTGACGCCCCGTTTGACGCGAGCCATTTTTCTAGGTCCTCAGGATCACAAGCCGTACGGCATGTACGAGCGGATGGTCTTGGTGTCCGAAGAACTCATGACCTTGGTGCCGCGGTTCTGGCGGATATATTTGCCGTTGTGGCCCAGCAACCGGTGACGCTTGCCGGCGACGCCGGCCTTCAGCAGGCCGGTGGCCGTGATCTTGAAGCGCTTCTTGGCGCCCGACTTGGTCTTCAACTTAGGCATTTCGCGTCAGGGCTTTCGCCCTGTCCTCTGGGATAGCAAGACGAACCGCCATGGCATGCCAATCGGCCAGGCGGTTCCGAAGGGGGCGGTTAGTACGGCAAAGCGGGGGGGAAGGCAAGGGCGGGGGGCGGTTCGACGCGTTGTCCCATTCCCCAAAGCCCATCATCCCCGCGAAGGCGGGGACCCAGGCGTTTTATCGTCGAGCGCCATGCCCTTCAGAAAAAGCCTGGGTCCCCGCTTTCGCGGGGATGATGGCTTGAGAGGGGAGACGGGTGTTTGGGTGGGAAGCGCGCTCCAACTGTCACCCCAATGGCGCGAACAGGCCCTGCAGCTTGGCGCCGATGCGGTCGGCGATCTCGGGATGGCCGCCCAGGCCCAGGTCGCGCAAGCTGAGGCCCAGGCGCTCGCCGACCGACAGCAGAGGCCCGGCGTCGACCACCGCCTGGGCGAAGGGCTCCAGGGCGTCGACATATTGCACCGGGCCCAGGGTCGCCAGCGCCCAGGCGCGGGCCTTCTTGCCGACCCGCAGGCGCAGGGCGCGGTCGGCGGCCAGGCGTTCGAGCACGGCCCGCAATTCGTCGATCTCCACCGCCGCGTCGATCTTGAACACCAGGTCGTCCGGTAGTTCGCCATAGAAGCCGGCGTCGGCCACCACGGTGGGGCGGCCGCTGAGCATGCCCTCGATGGCCGAGCCGGAGGCCCCCTCCAGCACCGGCTTGCGCAGGCAGACGATGATGTCCGATTCCGCCAGCCGGGCGTCGAGGGCGGCGTCGTCGACGGCGCCGTCGATGGCCAGGCCGTAGAAGCCCAGCGCCTGCGCCAGTCCGGTCAGCCGCGCCCGTTCGGCGTCCTCGATCGGCCCGACCAGCCGGTAGGTCGTCCGCTCGCGCAGGGCGTCGGATTCGCTCAGGGCGATGATCACGTCCTCGGCCCGCTTGTTGGGGTTCATCACCCCGACCGTGGTCACCACCAGCCGGTCGCCCTTGGCGGGGGCGGGTGGCAGGTAGGGGCGGGGCGGGCAGCACAGTGGCGTCGCCGTCACCGGGCCGGGGCAGGCGGCCTCCAGCCGGCCGGCGTAGAAGCGGGCGTGGGCCAGGGCTCCGCCGCAGCGGGCGGCGATCCATTCGGTCATCGGCAGGCGCTCGGCGATCCCCGCCAAGTCCAGTCGGCCCTCGCGGGCGGCGATGGCGTCGTCGAGCGCGCCCGGGCCATAGGTCCTGACCACCTCGGCGTCGTGGCGCTCGGCCCCGTGGCCGCCATGGTGCAGCCAGCCGGCGAACAGATTGTAGAGATAGAAGTCGTGGACGATCGCCAGGCAGGGGGCGGCGGCCAGGATCGGGAAGACGCCGGCGTGCATCAGATAGTTGTCGCCGATATTGACGATGACCAGGTCGAAGTCGGCGGCCAGCCGGTCGAGATCCAGCTCACGCCAGGGCCGGCAGGGCAGGTCGGTGGGGTGCAGGGCTTCGCCGCCGTCCTCCAGATCGCTGCGGACGATCTCCACCGCGTGGCCGCGGGCCGCCAGCTCGGCCGCCACCTGGGCTCCGACCCGGCCGATCGACGAGCGCAGCACGAACGGCGTGACCCAGGCGATCCTCACGCGCCCAGCAGCCGGCGCTGGGCCTGGCCGCCGGGGCGGACGAAGGCGATGTTCAGCGAGTCGATCCCGGCCAGGGCGTCCGGGTCGCACGGCGCGCAGCGGCCGCTGGGCTCGGCGATGGCGTAGGGCGCCAGGCCGTGGGCGGCGAAGGCGGCGAACCAGTCGGTCGGGGTCAGGCCGACCCGGGCCAGGTGGCTGGGGCCGTATTCGGCGATGACGGCGATGTCCGGATTGGCGGCCAGCAGGCCGGCCATGCCGGCCAGCACGTCGAGCTCGGCCCCCTCGACGTCGATCTTGACCAGGTCGAGCCGGGCGTCGGCCCCCAGGGCGTCGTCCAGGCGCACGACCTCGACCTCGATCAGCGTGGCGCGGCGCTCCTCGTCCTCGGGCAGGGCGTAGAGCGAGCTGTGGCCGATGACGTCGCTGACATGGAAGGTCAGGCGGCCGGCCTCGCGGCCCACCGCCACCGGGCGGATGTCGACCCAGGCCAGGCCGTTGAGGGCCTTCATCTTGCTCAACTGGGCGCGCGGCCCGGCCTCGGGCTCGAAGCTGTAGACCCGGCCGTCGGCCCCGGTCCCGCGGGCCATGACCAGGGTCAACAGACCGATATTGGCCCCGACGTCGGCGACGGACATGCCGGGCCGCACCAGGCGCTTGAGCACCTGGCGGGTGCCGGGCTCCAGCCCGCCGGTGGTGGCGTCGACCAGCATCATCGTGAACAGCCGCTCGGCGCGGGCGACCAGCACATAGCCGTCGCCCATGCGCACGGCCCAGGAGTCGTCGTCGTACGGCACCAGCGGCCGCAGCTTGATCTCCAGCTCGTCGAGCCGCGGGCCCAGGGCCCCGCCCAGCTCGCCGATCGCGTGGTGGGCGCCGGCGGCGGAGGCCTGGGTGGCCTGGATCTGCTGGATCAGGGCGTCGTGGCGGTGGTCGGCCTGGACGCGGGCGGCCTCAAGCGCGCTCTGCAACTGGCTGATCCGTTGGGTCAGCAGGTCCTCGACGCTTTCGATGCCGCCGAGATGCTGCTCGACCTGGTCCAGGCGGTGCGTGACCGGGGCTTGCAGGTAGCGCCGCGCGTAGTCGGCGATCGGTCGCAGAAGGGGGCCGAGGGCGCGGCGGATCAGGCCGAACCGTCGGCCGGCGATCGGCGCGGGCGCGGCTGGACCGACAGCGGCCGCCTCGGCCTGTGGTTCAGCGGCGGGGGGCGTGGACTCCATGCCAGCACGGATCGCCAGATCGAATCGAACGGGCCTCAAGGTCGGTCCTTGCTATCGGGCGCGCACGCGGCCCCGGACGACCTAGCCCAGCCAGGCGC
>JAQGIN010000400.1 GCA_028291125.1 Caulobacter sp. | reverse complement strand
CCGTTCCACCCCCGGCGCAAATCGTCTAATCGGCTTGTCATGACCACGCGCAGACGTCCCGTCCCCTTCGAACTCGGCCCCGTGCACTTCATCGGCGTCGGCGGCATCGGCATGAGCGGCATCGCCGAGATCATGCTGCGCGTCGGCTACACCGTTCAGGGCAGCGACGCCAAGGCCAGCGCCAACACCGAGCGGCTGGCCGGCCTGGGGGCCAAGATCTTCATCGGTCACGACGGGGCCAATGTCGAGGGCGCCTCGGCGGTGGTCTATTCGACCGCGGTCAAGGCCGACAATGTCGAGATGGTCGCGGCGCGCGAGAAGCGCCTGCCGCTGGTGCGCCGGGCCGAGATGCTGGCCGAGCTGATGCGACTTCAGTTTTCAGTGGCGGTGGGCGGCACCCACGGCAAGACCACCACCACCTCGATGGTCGCCGCCCTGCTCGACGCCGGCGGCCTGGATCCGACGGTGGTCAATGGCGGCATCATCAACGCCTACGGCACCAACGCCAAGGTCGGCGAGGGCGAGTGGATCGTCGTCGAGGCCGACGAGAGCGACGGCACCTTCCTGAAGCTGAAGTCGACGGTGGCCATCGTCACCAATATCGACGCCGAGCACCTCGACCACTGGGGCAGCTTCGAGGCCGTGAAGAAGGGCTTCCAGGACTTCGTCGAGAACATCCCGTTCTACGGCTTCGCGGCGGTCTGCACCGACCATCCCGAGGTCCAGGCCCTGACCGCCCGCATCGAGAACCGCCGGCTGGTGACCTATGGCACCAACCCCCAGGCCGAGGTGCGCTGCGACAATATCGAGATGGGTCCCGAGGGCGCGGTCTTCGACGTGGTGGTCTCGCCGCTGGTCGGCGAGCCGGTGCGCTACGAGGGCCTGAAGATGCCGATGGCCGGGCTGCACAACGTGCTCAACGCCACCGCCGCCGTCGCCGTGGCCCGCGAGCTGGGCGTGACCCCCGAGGCGATCCGCGCCGGCCTGGCCAGCTTCGGCGGGGTCAAGCGCCGCTTCACCACCACCGGGGTCGCCAATGGCGTGCGGGTAGTCGACGACTATGGCCACCATCCGGTCGAGATCGCCGCCGTGCTGAAGGCGGCCCGCGCCGTCAGCGCCGGCAAGGTCATCGCCGTGGTCCAGCCGCACCGCTACACCCGGCTGCGCGACCTGATGGCCGAGTTCTCGTCCTGCTTCAACGACGCCGACACCGTGATCGTCGCCGATGTCTACACGGCCGGCGAGGCGCCGATCGAGGGCATCGATCGCGACGCCCTGGTCGAGGGCCTGCGCCGGTTTGGCCACCGCCGGGCCCTGCCCTTGGAGAGCCCCGCGGCCTTGCCGGCCCTGATCGCCGAGGAGGCCCACGCCGGCGACCTGGTGGTGCTACTGGGGGCCGGCGACATCACCACCTGGGCCTACGCCCTGCCGGGCCAGCTCGAGGCCCTGGCCAAGTGAGCTGGAAGGCCAAGCTCCCCGCCGTCCGTGGCAAGCTGCTGATCGACGAGCCCCTGGCGCCGTTCACCTGGTTCCGGGTCGGCGGCCCCGCCGATGTGGTGTTCCTGCCGGCCGACGCGCAGGACCTGGCCGACTTTCTCAAGGCCCTGGACCCGGCCGTACCGGTAATCCCGATCGGCGTCGGCTCCAACCTTTTGGTCCGCGACGGCGGCGTCGATGGGGTGGTGATCCGGCTGGGCCGCGGCTTCAACGCCGTCGAGCCTCTGGCCGACCACCGCGTCCGCGCCGGCTCGGCCGTGCCCGACGCCATCCTGGCCCGCAAGGCCGCCGAGGCCGGGATCGCCGGCCTGGAGTTCTACGCCGGCATCCCCGGCACCATCGGCGGGGCGGTGATCATGAACGCCGGCTGCTACGGATCGGAGACCGTCGAGGTCATCGTCTCGGCCCGGGTCATGGACCGCAACGGAGAAATCCGCGAGATCGCCGGCGACGCCTTCGGCTACACCTATCGCCACAGCGCCCTGCAGGACGGCGACCTGATCGTGCTCGACGCCGTGTTCCAGGGCCGCCCGGACGAACCCGAGGCGATCAAGGCCCGCATGGCCGAAATCACCGCCCGCCGCGAGACCACCCAGCCGATCCGCGAGAAGACCGGCGGCTCGACCTTCAAGAACCCGCCGGGCCATTCGTCCTGGAAGCTGGTCGACGCGGCGGGCTGGCGCGGCAAGCGCTTTTCCGCGAGCGGGAAAGAAGGGGGCGGGGCGATGTTCTCGCCGCTGCACAGCAATTTTCTGATCAACACCGGCGAGGCCACGGCCGCTGACTTGGAAGGCCTGGGCGACACGGTTCGCGCCGACGTCCTGGCCAAGACCGGGGTCGCCCTGGAGTGGGAGATCAAGCGGATCGGGCGCGTCGGAGCCGCCGACGCATAGTTCATCCGGTTGTTGCCTATCCCTGGGGTCGAGCGGTGCTATGAAAAGCCAAACCAGGGAGATTCCGAGCGCATGATCCGTTCACTGCTGACCGCGACCGTCGCCTGCGCGCTGCTCGCCACCGCCGCCCACGCCCAGGATGTCGCCACCGCCGCCGCCTTGCGCGACAAGGCGCTGCTGGACCGCACCGCCTGGGACATCACCGAGGACCTGACGACCACGATCGGCCCGCGCCTGGTCGGGTCGCCGGCCATGACCCGGGCCAAGGACTGGGGCGTCGCCAAGCTGAAGGCCCTGGGCTTCACCAATGTGAAGGTCGAGGAATTCGCCAAGCCGTCCTGGACGCGCGGCGCGGAGTCGGCCGAACTGGTCGCGCCCTATCCGCTGAAGCTGGCGATCGTCGGCCTTGGCCGCACTCCGCCGACGCCGGCAGG
Source organism: Caulobacter sp. (assembly GCA_028291125.1). Lineage (GTDB taxonomy): Bacteria > Pseudomonadota > Alphaproteobacteria > Caulobacterales > Caulobacteraceae > Caulobacter. The sequence goes on along the minus strand of JAQGIN010000400.1, from coordinate 2,216 downwards.
CGGCATCGAGGCCGAGGCGGTGGTGTTCCGCACCTATGCCGAGCTGATCGCCGCGTCGGAAGGTTCGCTGAAGGGCAAGATCGCCGTCATCACCCAGCCGATGGTCCGGGCCCAGGACGGCGCCGGCTACGGCGTCGCCGGCATCTCCCGGCGGACCGGGCCGGTCGAGGCCGCCAAGCGCGGGGCCGTGGCCCTGCTGATCCGCTCGATCTCGACCTCGGACTCGACCGTGCCGCACACCGGCGTCACCGCCTTCGGCCCCGACGTCCTGACCATCCCCTCCGCGGCCATGGGCGTGCCCGAGGCCGAGCAGCTGGAGCGTCTGGCCGCCAAGGGGCCGCTGCGCATCAAGCTGAACCTGGCCTCGACCGTCGACGCCGGCGACGTGGCCTGGAACATCTCGGGCGAGATCAAGGGCTCGACCAAGCCCGACGAGGTGATCATCGCCGGCGGCCACCTCGACAGCTGGGACGTCGGCACCGGGGCGCTCGATGACGCCACCGGCGTCGCCATCACCGCCGCCGCCGCCAAGCTGATCGGCGATCTGCCCAAGCATCCCAAGCGGACCATCCGCGTGGTGATGTGGGGCTCGGAGGAGAGCGGCGGCTCGTCGGAGGCCTATCTGGCCGCGCACAAGGACGAGCTGGCCAAGATCGTCCTGGCCGGCGAGAGCGACACCGGCGCCGACCGCATCTACAGCCTGCAACTGCCGAAGGGCGCGGCGACGCATCCGACCATGCAGGCCGCGGCCCGCGTGCTGACGCCGCTGAAGATCTATCTCGACCAGGCGCCGGCCGCCCACGCCGGCTCCGACGTCGAGGGCCTTGAGGGCGCCGGCGTGCCGGTGATCAACCTCAACCAGGACGCCAGCCGTTACTTCGACTACCACCACACGGCGGACGACACCCTGAACAAGGTGGATCCGAGCCAACTGGCGCAGAACGTCGCCGCCTGGGCCAGCTTCCTCTACCTGACGGCCGACAGCGACATCGACTTCCGGACGCTGGGGGCGACCGCCCCGGCTCCGCACGCGAACTAATCCGACCCACCGCGACCCGCCCTCGTCCCGAGGGCGGGTCCTCGTCCGGCGCGCCTTCATGACCAGCCTTCCTCTCGCCGGCCAACATGTCGCCGTCCTGCTCGGCGGCCCGTCCTCGGAGCGCGAGGTCAGCCTGGTCACCGGGACGGCCTGCGCCGAGGCGCTGGAGCGTCTAGGGGCGCGGGTGTCGCGCGTCGACGCCCATCGCGACCTCGCCCAGCGTCTGACCGCTCTGAAGCCCGACCTGGCGTTCAACGCCCTGCACGGGGCCTGGGGCGAGGACGGCTGCGTCCAGGGCGTGCTCGAGACCCTGGGTCTGGCCTATACCCACTCCGGCGTCCTGGCCTCGGCCCTGGCGATGGACAAGGCCAAGGCCAAGGCGGTGCTGGCGGCGGCCGGCGTCGTCGTGCCCGGCGGCGGGCTGTTCGACCGCCATCTGGCGGCCGCCGACCACGTCATGGCCCCGCCCTATGTGGTCAAGCCCAACGCCGAGGGCTCGTCGGTCGGGGTGTTTCTGGTGTTCGAGGGCGCCAATCGGCCGCCGCATCAATTGGCCGCGCCCGACTGGGCTTACGGCGACCAGGTGATGGTCGAGCCCTATGTCGCCGGCCTGGAGCTAGCGGTGGCGGTGATGGGCGAGGCGGCGGGGCCGCGGGCCCTGGCGGTGACGGAGATCAAGCCGTCCACAGGTTTCTACGACTACGAGGCCAAGTATTCCGAAGGCGGATCGATTCACGTGATTCCGGCGCCAATCCCCGACGCCGTAAGGGATCGCGCCCTGCGCATGGCCGAGCGGGCCCATGCCGCTCTTGGTTGCCAAGGTGTGACTCGATCTGACTTTCGTTATGACGACATTAACGACCTTCTGGTCCTTCTAGAGGTCAATACGCAACCCGGCATGACCCCCACTTCGCTCGTCCCCGAGCAGGCGGCCCACGTCGGGATTTCGTTTGATCGTTTAGTGCTTTGGATCGTGGAGGACGTATATGCCCGCAGCTGTGCGGGGGGGCTCGCGCAAGCTGGCGAACCCTCGGGCCAAGGGGCCCGCTAGTCCAAGGAAGGCCTCCCAGGCGTCTCGCGGGTCCGCGCAGCCGAGCGGAAAACTCCGCGCGGCCCAAGGTCTGGGCCTGTCGCCGACGGTCGCCCTCGGCGTCGCCGGCGCGGCCCTGACCCTCGC